>CANFJD010000109.1 GCA_947447315.1 Fimbriimonadaceae bacterium | reverse complement strand
GGCAGAATCGACGGTTGAGGTGGTAAATGTCGGGGGAGATTCAAGGCACGGTTCAGCTGCTGATCAGCCGGAAGATTTGAATTGGCGGGAGCCAGCGGATGTTGCTCAGATGCGGCTTCAAAAGTGATGCCAGCAGCCTCCGCCAGACGGTCCAAAAAGATGGCGGGGAAGCAATTGCGTCCGTCACTCTGCCGCGGGTAGGAAACAATGAGGCGGTTGCCGGTTGCGGTTGCTAAGCGATAAAAGTCGGATCGTTCTCGGGCAGATTTCTCCCGAGTTGTTTCCAAGGCGACGAATTCAGGCGCAAATTGGTGTAAGTCGCGCCGATCTTGGTCGGACAGTACCGAGTCAGATATAGGTCGACGCGGAAAAGAGCCCTCATGAAGTCCCAGAGCGATAATCGTGCGGGAGGCGGGGAGTAGGTCTAGGTCGGTGACGATCGGTACGGCATCTAGGTCATGGCGTTCGACAGAATAATCCGCACCTTCCCAGATTTGGCGGCAAATTTGAGCGAATTCGGACAAGTCAAAATTGGCATCCGGCGAGAGTGACGCGACGCTTGCCTGCATCGCCAGACACTGCTCCATCACCACCGCGGCGGCAGCGTCACGGGCGATGATTCCCGGATCTTCTAAGTTTCGCCAGGGAAGTAGCTCACGGAGCTGCTGGTATTGCTCTAACCATTCACGGGCCGGGATGAACCCGACTACCTGTTCGCGCCAGGTGAGGACAGATAATATCCACCGTTCCGATTCTAGATCTCGGACTTTCATTTCATCGGCAAAGTGGCGCCAAGGGTCCGGGTGGCGCGTCGACTCCCTTGCGATTGCTAATCGTTGCTTTCGGTCCGTTAATGAAGCGCTATCTCCGGAACATCCGGCCACAATTCCGCCGAAATTACGAATATCGGGGTCGGCTAGTGATTGAATCAGTTTTAGCGTTTGGGCGGCGAGACGGTTACTCAGTAACGTGTCTCGGCGGAGGAATGCCACGGGCACCGATAAGCGTCTGGATGCAGATTCTAGCAATGGAACGTATGCAGGACTGCGAGCGAATATTGCCGTCGAAGCTCGGTCTTCATTGGCGCGGCGCAGGGCGTATTCAGCTTCGACCAAGTCGTCGGCTTCGGCGAGAATTTGGACATCTGCCGCAACCGTTGGCAACTGAGTTGTGATTCCGAATAAACGTTCGGCCACCGAAGAACCAGAACCAACATCGACTCGATTCCCCCCAGATGCTGCGAGGCTCTGGACCAGTGCATCCGACTCATCAAAGAACTCACCTCGCGAGGCGTGGCGGTACGAAATTATCGTAACGTCCACCCCTTGGTTACAAAGCCACCGAATCCATTCAACCCGCATTGGTGGATATCGGTCACCCGCGATCACGAGGAGAGGCGCGGGTGTCTTGTCAAAATCGGGCACGGATTGGTGACAGGTCTTGATGAGTCGGAGCTCACCTCCAAATCCGAGTTCGCCAAGGGTTCGAGTCGTCAGTTGCTCAATATCGGCGAGATCGCTGAGCTTGCGGGCGAGAGCGGGTCGGGTTGGAGCAGCTCGCTCTGCGATCATACGTAATGCTTCACCGTCGATCCCATGGCTATGCAGCTCCTCGAGGGCGTGGGCGAGGGCTTGGTGGCTGCCGGCGAATGATCGTCCCCCGGCGAAAAAATTGTCGGCGGGGAGGCCCATTAGGGCTCGACCGATCGCGGTCTCACGGAGGCGAGAACTGGGGATCGGCGGGCTTTCGGCCCCAGTGAGCATCAAAAATCGTCGAATGAGGGTTGGGAATGGCTCGAATTCCACCCAGGCGTCTTCTCCCACGGCATCCTTGGCAAACCGGAGGGCGGCGTCAGAGAACGCAGTGATAGTCGCGTCGGGTAACTCGGCAAATCGCTGCAATCGCAAGCGGAGAACGTGCGGGGACGGGACAATCCTTTCGATGGTGAGAGTTCCCGCCGCCATGAAAGATAGTGTATCGCCACCCCACCGTCTGCGAAATGGCGATCCCACGTCGGGAGTATCCTCCCCAGTATGGTGACGCCGCCAACGGCCCGAAAAATCCAAGTATGGACCGGAGCACGACGGGCAGCGGGGAATCTGATTCCAGCGATCATCTGGTTCCTTTGCGTTGGCTACGGGGTCTACCTGGCGACGACTTCGACCGATCCGCTGGGGGAGCCGATCCGTTGGATGTTAGGGGGAACCGTTGGGGCATGGTTGTTTACCAATTGGTTCGGTCTCTACCAAAACCGCACCATGCGGTTAGAACTAAAGCGGTTGGTTCGGGAACCGATTGGGGACACCGACGAATTTGTCGGTTTTGCCCGACCCGCCTTCGGTAGCTTCACGGACGCACATGAGGATGTGGGATTTCTGTGCCTTGGAGCGGATCGAATAAAGTTTGTCTCGGAGCAACGGGTCATTCAAGTTTTCCGTACCGAGGTGACGAGCATTCACTATCGAGCTAACGTCCATTCCGCAATCTTGTTGGGTCGATGGATCGCGATCGAAGGCGTCAGCGATGGTCAGAAAATTCGCTTGCTGATCGAACCGCGGAAATACGCCACCATGTTTGCCAATCTGCGATATTCAGCTACTTTGAAGCGTCGTTTGGACGAATGGTGGAAGATCAAGTAGCCGTGAGATCGGTACCATACTAGGGTGCGCTATTGGCTGATGAAGTCGGAACCGGATGTCTATTCGATTGACGATTTGGCGGCCGCAGGGAAGCCATCTTTGTGGGAAGGATGCCGCAACTACACGGTGCGAAACTTCATGCGGGACCAGATGGAACCAGGCGATCTAGCCTTCTTTTATCATTCCAACGCAACTCCGAGTGGGATTGTGGGGGTGATGGAGATAGCGAGCCAGGCTTATCCCGATCCCACCCAATTCGAACCGGAGAGCGAGTATTACGATACCAAATCGCCGGTTGATAATCCGCGTTGGCTCGCGGTTGATGTTTTGTTTCGGGAAAAATTCACCCGCGTTTTGTCGCTCGCGGAATTACGAGAGACTCCAGGTTTGGAGGAGATGCTCGTGATTCGGCGCGGTCAGCGTCTCAGCATTATGCCGGTGACCGAAGCCGAGTGGAATGTGGTTCTTGGGCTGGCTTCCTAGACTGGCGGAATCTTATCTTCGGTTAGATCACGCAAAGTCATCGTTTGGAGTCCGGCCGCGGTTGCAATCTTTAGGATCTCATTTAAATGGTTGAGTTTGGGATCGTGCTTAGCGAGGACCTGCGGTCGAACTGCCAACGTAACGCCGAGATTTCGGGTAGCTCGCTCTCGGAGCTGAATCTTCACCTGCTCTGTCCACAGGCGTACATTTGAGCCAGTTTGCAGGACTTGACGCATAATTCTGGTCTCAACGGGAAAGAAGGCGAGGTTTGAAGGCGGTTTGGAACCAGGCTCGGCGCTGAGGAACTGCATTTGGTCTAAACCAGGGAAGTCTTGATACTCCACGGGCCAGCTGCCGCGGATCGCCATTCCGATCGCTTGATGATTCAAGTCCGCAAATATGGCTTGTGACACCCGGAAGCGTTCGCTGGCATCCTCCGGGTGTTTGCAGTACCAGTCTAGATCGTGGCCCTCCGATAGCAAGGCATCGACCATGGTGGGAAACGCCATCAGCGACCGGTTAGAGGCAAAGAAGTGAATTTTTGTGCCGGTTCTTCTGGTCAATTCCAGCATACGAAGTACCATAGCTGGTTCTCCGTGACCGAACTCGGCGGCATCGGGAGTGTCCCACGGTACGTAATCTAGATCGGCCCGCAGGCAAAAGTACATGATTCTCCCTTGGTTTACCGGCAGGCGAGCTTAGGCGTCCTGCAGGGCCGCAATTCCAGGTAGTACTTTGCCTTCCAAAAATTCGAGACTGGCGCCTCCACCGGTACTGACGTGGGTCATTTGATCGGCGTAGCCGAAAATCTCGACGGCGGCAGCGCTGTCACCGCCGCCAACAATTGTGATGGCCCCTTTTCCGGTGGCGACGGCCATCGCCTTGGCGACGGATAAGGTGCCGGCCTGGAAGGGTTTGAGTTCGAATACTCCGACGGGTCCATTCCACAGCACAGTTCCAGCGTTTTCGATAATGTCTGCAAATCGGGCTGCCGTTTCTGGGCCAATATCGAGTCCTTCCTGATCTGCCGGAATCTCGGTTACCGGGACAACTTTGGTATTGGCGTCGGCGGAGAATGCGTCCGATGCGACAACGTCAGTCGCAAGATGAATCTTGTCGGGATACTCTTGGAGAAGCTTTCGGGCGTAGTCCAAACTGGATGAGTCTAGGATTGACTTACCAATCTCGAGACCCTGCGCCTTTAAAAACGTGTAGGTCATGCCGCCCCCGATCAGTAGGGAATCGACTTTCGGAAGTAGGTTGTCGATGAGGGCAATCTTATCTTTGACTTTACTACCACCCATGATGGCCACGAATGGACGCTTGGGGTTGCCGACGGCTTGTCCAAGATGTTCGATTTCCTTTAGGATCAGGAGGCCAGCGTAGCCGGGCAAGATGTGTGCGACGCCTTCGGTAGAAGCATGGGCGCGGTGGGCGGTTCCGAAGGCGTCATTGACGTATACGTCGGCGAGTTCAGCGAGTTTTTTGGCGAATGCAGGATCGTTTGCCTCTTCCTCGGGGTGGAATCGGACGTTTTCCAATAGGAGCACGTCCCCTGGTTTCGCTGCAAGCACGGTCGCCTTCGTGGATTCCCCGACAGAATCGACCAGAAGCGGAACAGTTACGCCCAGTAATTCAGAAAGTCGTGCGGCTACGGGGGCCAAGGATAGCGCCGGATCCACACCTTTTGGCCGGCCGAGGTGACTCGCGAGAATGACGACCGCACCTTGAGAACGCAACCGCTCGATGGTTGGCAAAGCTTCTGTGATGCGGCGGTCATCGGTAATCCGAGATCCCTCTAAAGGAACGTTGAAGTCACATCGCACTAAAACGCGTTTTCCGGAGGCATCCAGATCAAGAACCGATTTCTTCGCCATGCCTACCGTTGTACCAGCCAGCCGGTAGTTGGTGACCAGAATTCTCACACGAGCGGGATGATGCTGGAATGCTTGTTTGTGCCAAAAACTAAACTAGTGCGTATT
The DNA here is from genome assembly GCA_947447315.1 of Fimbriimonadaceae bacterium. Taxonomy (GTDB): domain Bacteria; phylum Armatimonadota; class Fimbriimonadia; order Fimbriimonadales; family Fimbriimonadaceae; genus Fimbriimonas. The sequence goes on along the minus strand of CANFJD010000109.1, from coordinate 3,266 downwards.
TGGGAGATTCCCTTGATTTTGCTCAGCTTCTCCCGAACAAAAGTCTCGTAACTTCGCATGTCGCGGACGATTACTTTAAGTAGAAAATCGTAGTCACCGCTCACGTGATAGCACTCCATGATCTCGGGGATTGTTTGCACCGCCTTCCGAAATCGTTCGATGGGTTGCTCCTGGTGGAGAGAAAGAGAAATCTGCACCAATGCCGTGATTCGGTATCCCAGCCGCTCGGCATCCAAAATTGCGTGGTAGCCTTTGATGAGCCCCAATTTTTCTAAAGCGCGCACACGCTGAAGGACGCTTGGAGGTGATAACTCAACCGCTTTCGCGAGGTCCGCATTGGTGATTCGACCCTGCCTTTGTAATAGATCTAGCAGTTGGATATCTACATCATCTAAATGCGCTTTCACCTTTCAAGGATAGACGAAATTAGCGCGTATCCGCATCTGTATTACCGATTTACCTATGTCCACCCCGTTTGATGGAATTCTCTTGGCCGCTGCTCTGGCGGAGGTGAAAAGTTGGGAGGGTTCTCGCCTTTTAGGCGCGTCGGTATCCGATGGTGAGGAGATTCGGCTCGAATTCGAAGCGGGATCGATAGTGATTTGCCTTGATCCCCGATTCTTCCGTTTGCACCGCACCGCGCGGACGGGGAAACGTATCGTCGGGCACCGATGGGAAGCGCGTCTCCAGTCGTTAGTGGGACAAGAACTGTCTGCGGTACAGCAACCGGGAGGAGATCGTATCGCTTGGCTTACTTTCAGCAGCGGTAAATCTTTGGTGGCCGAACTCATTGGGCCGCATTCCAACTTACTACTGGTAGATGAATCTGGTGAGATAAAAAGCTCTTTCCGAACGCTTCGCCGAGGACCGTATCTTCCTCCCGGCGGGGAATATCGGTTTGTCCCGTCCAAGGTCGCGAAAAAGGTCGCGGCTTCGCTACAACTGGATCCGGCAAAACTGGCTCAGCCGCCGTTTTTTTCCACAAAGTATCCCGAGATTGGAACCTACGTAGGACCCCCGACCAATGAGGAGGCAAGCCTCGGTATGTTGCTTGATGCCGAGTACCGCGAGCGGATCGGTACTTGGCGGCTGGCTTCGGCGAAGGACTCGCTGCTTGGCCAGCTGAGTCGCGTTCACGAAGCGCGAAGGTCGGCACTCGCGAGCATCGATGACGCGATTCGCGCGGGCGGACGAGCCGGTCAATGGCAAAGAATGGCAGAGTTGCTTCTGGCTTACGGTCCATTCACCCCTCCGAGAGCGGCCGACCGGGGGATGGAACTAGAAGTCTTGGATTATGAGGGACGACCGATGGCCATTCCTATCGATGTTGACGGCGACTGGAAAAGCACCGCCGAGCGGCTATTTTCACGCGCAAAATCGGTCAAAGGAGGGGCGAACCATGCCCAGGAACGCCGCGAAAACATTGCCGCTCAACTGAGTGATATCGAGGAAGTACTGCTTCAACTTGAATTCGCAACTCACCTGCGTGAGATCACCGAAATCTCGGATCAGGCGACGCGGCGACGTTGGCTCTTTGTTCCATCCACCGATGCACAGGGTCGAGCCACGGCCGCATTCGATGGTCATAAGATTCGCCAACTAGAGGCACCGGACGGCACGATAATCCTTGTCGGTGAAAACGCGACCTCGAACGACTACCTCACGCTCAAGGTTGCGCATCCCGCCGATTTGTGGCTGCATATCCGCGGTGGGCCAGGTTCTCATGTTGTCGTTCGTACCAATCGACAACCGCAGCGCATTCGGCCCGAAACCGTTCGCTATGCGGCTTGGCTAGCGGCCCGACATTCCAGCCAGAAACACTCGGATTTTGTGACCGTGTCCATTGTCGAAAAGCGATATGTGCGTAAACCACGCCATTCGGCCCCCGGGACGATGCTTTACGACCGGGAACGAACCATAACCGTTAACCCCACCGTGCCGTTTCAGAACTCAGAGAAGGCTTGATTCACTTCGTCCACGGAGAGTTCTTGGCCCGTTGCCGATTGAAGGTAGAAAGCCGCCGCTGCGCTGCCGCCCCATTGCCCCACGCGCGCGGCGGTGACGTTCCATCCCTGCGAGCTGAGTCGGCGAGCTAAGCGATACGGCATTCCGCGTCCGCGAGGAGCGCGGATTTCCAAAATTCCCGGGTTGCCGGATACAAACGTAAAGTTCACTAACGGCTGGGAACGGTTCGGGTCTTTCCCTTTATCGGTAAGCACAGTCTCGACCGTCTTCTCATCCGTCAGCACGGCTCGGAGCGCTTGCCGAATTTCATTGGCGGTGGCGGGAGGTACGGGTTTTCCGCTGAATTGGACGGTAAAAGTATCAATCGCAATCGGTGGTTCGAGTCGCGAAGTACACGCTTTTACCGCCGAGAGGCTTACATCGTAGGCGTAGAAAACTCCCAGTATTTTTGCGAGCAGTCCCGGCCCATCTTTTACGACAACCGTTACTTCGGAGGCGTGGATATCGGACCGAGGCACGAAATCCACCGTGGGATTTCCTTCTGCCGCGGCTGCCGCGTAGTGACGATGCAAACGGACGGTATCGCTGGATGTGCTCGCCAAATAGTATCCAGGGAGAGAATCGATGAACTGTTCCAGCAAGGCATCTGAAGTTTCGGCGCTGGTGAGTTGCCGTAGCAATCTTCTGCGATGCTGACCGGTATCGGTGGGGATGGTGGAATCGGTTTGCAGCAGGTTGGCCGTAGCAATGTAAAGCTGCCGATGAAAGAATGCGATGGCGGGTGTCCAGGATCCTTGCGCGACGGACCTAATATCGGCGTACGTCAATACGGTCAGCATGTTCAGCCGATTCAAATCACCGACGATCTCGCGAAACTCTTGGATAGTGGCGGGGCTATCGATATCACGTATACGGATGAATTTGGCCATGAGCAGGTGGTTTTCAATCAGCCACTCGACGGCTTCCGTAATGTCGGTTTCTAAATGCCACCGCTCGCAAAGGGTGCGAGCCATGGCTGCCCCAAAGACGGAGTGATCCTGGTTTTCGTCGATTTTGCCGATATCGTGCAACAGCGCCGCGAGGTACAGGGCACTTATATCGGTAATGGCATCTTTTGCGTCGCCTAGAAACGTGCCCGGGACCAACGAGTCAATCTCACGAACCACCCTCAGGGTGTGTTCATAAACGGTGTAGGTATGAACACTATCAGTCGGGACGAGGCTGCGGCAGGCCGTCAGTTCCGGCAAAATTTGATCGAGTAAACCGCAACGATCTAGTCGGCGGACCGTTTGCTCACCGGT
>CANFJD010000108.1 GCA_947447315.1 Fimbriimonadaceae bacterium | reverse complement strand
TTGGGCCGCCACGTTTATATCTTGCTGATCCACTTCGATCACAAAGTCGGCTTGGCGGTACTGTGGTTCTCGCTCATTCATTAATCGTTCCAGCTCTTCCTTCCAGTCAGTGCGGTCCAGCAACGGGCGCTTACGTTTGCTTTGCTCCAACCTCTCGGCCAGCGTCTGCCAATCCGCATGAAGATAGGCGATGATACCGAGCCTCCTCATCTCCAGCCAGTTTTCTGGTCGCGTCACGATTCCACCACCTGTGCTCAATACGCAGTTCGTGCAATTCACGGACTTCAAAACACTGGTTTCGTGGGCACGAAAAGTTTCCTCACCGTAATGCGAGAAGATCTGAGGAATGGTCCGCCCAAATCGATTCTGCAATAACAAATCAGTGTCGATGAATTCACGCCCGGACGCCTCGGCCACGGCTTTACCAACCGTAGATTTACCGGACCCCATCATTCCAACCAAAATCCAGGCTTTCTGCATATATAAAAACGGGCGGAACATTTGATGTCCCGCCCGTGCGATCTGCAAATGCCGACTTACTGAGGGTTGCTACTTCCAGTGTTCGCATCATCCGGGATGATGCTCGGAGTAACGAAGATCAGCAGTTCGGAAGTGCTTGAGTTTCGCGTCGTGCTTCGGAAGAACTGACCGAAGATCGGCAAATCCGCCAAGATCGGAACCTTGTTAACCGTGAAACTATCGTTCTTCGAGGTGAGACCACCCAAAACAATCGTTTCATTGTTCTTGACTCGGGCAACCACGAAGACACCCTGAGAGAACTGGTTCGGAGAAACCTGGCTTCCATCCGGACTCGACGAGAATCCTTGGAAACCACCAACCTGCGGCGAAAGGAACACGGTGACCGTGTCGTCCTGATTGATACGGGGAGAAACCGCCAAAGTGGTTCCCGCCGTGATCTGCTGCAACTGGTATGAAGTTCCGCCACCACCGCCGTTCGTCAAGATCGTCGTGGGGATGAACACCGATTGGCTCGTGGTGCTGAACACCGAAGCCGGCATATTGTTGAGCGTTCGAATCAGAGGTGCGCTTTCAACCTTACTGTTGCTTTCGCTAAGGCCAGCTCGCATTCGTAGAGCAAGGTTGCCAGTGCCGTAGTTTAGATAAACCGCACCCGACTGAGCGAACGAACCGGGCGTAACGCCAGCAAACGTGCTTCCACGTTGGAACTGGAACTCAAAGCCAAGGTTTTTGTCCAAACCAGTTGCGACCGAGATGAACTCGACCTTAATCTGGACCTGTCGCGGAGCCACATCGAACAGAGCAATTGCTTCTCTAAGCTTGTTAACTGCTTCGTCATCATCTGCCTCAACGATCAAGCTATTTGTGCTGGGATCGTAGCTGATGAACGAGATACCGTTGGGCACCAGGCCTTGACCAGCGGTCAGGTTAGCCGTGGCACCGCCGCCGCCGCCAAGACCGCCACCGCCACCAAGACCGCCGCCGCCGCCGCCACCAAGGCCGCCGCCTCCACCGCCACCGAAGCTTCCTCCACCGCCGCCGCCGCCGCGACCGCCGCCAATCTGTTGGGCGGCATCGGCTACGTCGCCAGGAAGTTGGATGTCATTTGAACCTTCCGCAATATTTCGCACGCTGGTGGGCAGTTCCGAGCGAGGATTCGATGAAGTGATATCAAAGAGGTTAGAGTTGGGGCCAAGGACCTTGAACTCACCACCGTAGTGACTGTTCGGGCCTTTGCTCTTCAACTGGTTCATCAGATCCATGCGGTTCCAACCGCGCATGGGGTCCGACTGACCGTACTTAAGCTGGTCAAGAATGTCGGCACCGTCGGCTTGCTTGATCGTGATCTTACGTGTGACCGATTCTCGCTTTTTCAGCGGAGCCTTAGGTTCCACCTTCGGAGCAGGAGCATCCAAGCTGATCGTATACACGCCAAGCTCATCTCGGGTGAAGTAAGCCCCGGCCGCCGTGCAGACGTACTTGATCGCCTCATCAGCCGTGACGTCCGACAGTCGCAACGTGATACGGTTGAACTGCTTCGAAGATGGTGCTATGACGAACTGAATTCCAGTTCGTTGAAACAGCATTCGCGTTGCCGCCAACATATCGGCATCTTTCAAATCCAGATCCAATCGGACCGAAGTTGGATCCTGCGCCATTGCTGACGCAAGCACCATGAAAAATGCACTACTCGCTGCAACCAGTCGCAGTTGCCGCCCACCCAAGAATCGCTTGAACATTATCGTTAGTTGTCCCTCTCGTTACAAAGTTAGTTGTTGAATGACGAAGCAGATTAAAATCCGCCGCCCCGTCCGCCGCCGCCGCCGCCGAAGCCGCCGCCACCTCGGCCGCCGCCGCCACCGCCGCCACCAAAGCTACTGCCGCCTCCCCCGAAGCCGCCGCCACCTTGACCGCCACCACCAAAGCCGCCGCCGCCGAAGCCGCCGCTACCTTGACCGCCGCCACCAAAGCCGCCGCCGCCGCCGCCGCCACCACTACCGCCAAGGGCAGATCCATTGACGATGGTCGATCGCTCTGGGAACAGGCTGAAATCCTGGCTTCCCTTATCGGTTCCGACGAGGAGGGCAATCACGAGCGGATCGCCGTACTTAATCTGAATGCGCCGAATAACCTTGTTGGTGGTCGGAGCTACTTGCGTATTGTCGGTTGGCAAGGTTCCGGTATCGATCTGCTTTTTGATGATCTGATACGTACCCGCTTCGAGCCGGTAGGTGGCATCCACCTGACGCAGGATGTTCTGAAGAGCCACATCCAAAGTCACGTTGGTGAGATTGGTTGTTACGGTTCCGAGAACGTTTTGGTCAATCGTGTAGCTAGGATTGCCGGCCGTCTTGAAGAGTGCCTTCAGAACGTCCCGGACATCCGCCTGGTCATATTCGACCTTAGGGATGATTCGGCTGCCCGGATCGTCTTGGGCATACGCCGATACTGGTAGGGCTCCGACGAGCGCAATGCCCATCAGCGCGCCGAGTGCAAGTTTTACTGTTTTACTCACTTTAGGATAGTCTCCAAGATTCCGATGCCTAACGGCTCTCACCGTTACCGTCAATTTCAATATGCATTATATGCCGTGAATGTCGAATTTGTTTGAGTGGCGGTGGATAAATTAATCCGATCCGCCCTTTCCGCCGCCCTGGAAGCCACCAGGAGGACCACCCGGCCCGCCAAAGCCACCGGGAGGGCCACCAGGACCTCCAAAGCCGCCCGGAGGACCACCGGTGCCAAAGTTGCCGCCGCCTTGACTGGCGTTCGGACCAACTCCAACGGGAGCCGACTCGAGGCGAACCACAATCTGCTTAGGAAGTTTGTTTCCGCCGCGTCGTAGTACTGCTTTCTCTTCATCAATCGAGACCACGTACCACTCCGAATTCGGGATCTTCTCACCCGGATGGATCAGAAGCGTACTTCCATCACCCATTTCGATAAGCGCAGTAACTGCTTCACCGATCACGATGCCGCTGAGACGTCGATACGGCTGCGGTTCGAGGACGGAAATCGGCGTCTTATCTTCTGGAGCTTGATAGATGATCGAGAAAGGACCCTGCGTGGTATTCACGCGTTCCATTGCTTGAACATTGTCGTAGTCCCGCTCGGCTGACCGGAGATTAAACGCATTGGAAGCAACCTGATGATAAGGCGTTCTTGCCGCCAAGAGCAACAAGTCGTCGCGATATGTACGACCGTTCGCCTGAATCGCATCTATTCCCTCGGGTTGCGCCACGGGGACACCGGCATCCACCGGAGCCTTAAAAGTAATCGGCTTGACCGCCGGCACCGTTGACGTTGGCGTGACTGCGCCACCACCACCGCCGCATCCGGCCAGTAGGGCAACCGAAGCCAGGCAGCCAATTGCCATGGAAAGAGTTTTCATGTTAGTTTCCACCCGACAAACCTCCTCGTTGGGGACGACCGCCGCCACCGGCCGCGCCACCGCCACCAGGTCCAGCTGCGGCAGATCCACCAGGTCGACCTGCGCCACCGCCAAATCCACCACCGCCGCCGGCAACCGCCGCCGCCGTCCCTTCTGGAACGCTCGGATAGATCGACGAACCTCGAATGAAGCCGACAACCTGGACTCGGTAAGTACCCGTCAACTTGTCATCGGTGCCGGTCAGACTCAGTCCGTCCGCCATCGCGAGGTACCGCGGCATGGAGCTGTAGGCTCGGACATTTTCAAGAATTTGAGCGTACGTACCTTCGACCGTGACTTGACCAAGGTCAAGAATCAGAATCGGATACGGGAACGCCGGATAATTATAGAAACTCGCCAGCAACCCGTTAACCGGAGCGTTTACATCCGGGATCGTCACCGTCGGAGCCTCTAAAACCTTTACGCCACCGGTGTGAATCTGCTTGTTCACGGCGCGCTGAACGTTTCGCGCAAACTTCTGTGTATCTACAGACAACTGCCACGGGTTTACCGCGAGGTCAATCCCACCCGCACCAACACTCGTCGCCGGCGTTTTTGCCCCAACAACCTTCTTCCACTTGAGGGATGAAGTGTTTACGAGCGCCACGGCGTCCTTGACGCGCTTTTCTGCCTTCTTCTGCAAAGCAGCCTGCTCTTCCAGTTCGGCGGCTCGATCGTTATAGAGCTTTGCTTCTGCCGTGTTGGGAGCGTACTGATGGAAGTAACCGAAGCTGAGCGCAATGATCGCAACGGCTAGGCCAATGATATAGATAACCCACGCACTTAGCTTCATTAGTCCACGTCTCCTGCGCCCGTTCTACCGGTCGCTCCCGCTGCTCTACCCGCTCCGGCCGCTGGCGCTCCACCGGCAGGCGCTCCCGCTCCCGGCGTAGCCGCAGGGGCAGCCGGGGTGGCAGAAATTGCAGCCCGCAACGTATTCGTAACATCCGGCACCTGAAGGGTTCCGGACATCACGATGGTCACGCTAATCAAAGATGAATCTGGCCCGGCACCCTTGAGCGCAACGGTTGGGTCGCCAAAGCCTCCGGTAGCATCGAATCTCTGGACGGCAGCTTTCGCTTCGTACAGTGCTAGTCGATCAAATTCGTTATCCGGCAGAGTTGGGTCGCCCGGCAATCGCGGTCGTCCGGTCTGATCGTCTGGCGTCAACGCCGGAACGATCATGCTGCGGTCAATGTAGCCATTACGACCCACCGTCTGCACGAGATAGAGCGGCTTCTTAGTTGCCGGATCTAGCATCGGCTTCCCGTCGGGACCCAGCTTGGCAATTCGCAGCAGACCAATCATGAGATCGGCATATTGCTGATAGGTATCAAGGACACCCTGAATATTCACCGTTACAGAGTCAGCCGATGACGGTGTTGCCGTGATCTGCGTCACCCGGAAGTAGCTCGGAATTTGCGGCAAGAGCTGATCATAGAACGCGGGATAATTCGCGCTATGCTTCAAAACTGCTTCGCTGAGAGCTGAGTTGGTGAGAATGCCCTTTGCCTGAGCAATCACCTCATCTGCCTGCAACGCGGTCGCGACGGCCCGATCAGCCTTCGGACGAGCATCGACTTCGGCCTGCTTAGCCGAACGCAACGCATCGTTTGAGGTCGTGGTCAAGGCAACCATCCCGGCAATGCCGAGAGCGGCCAGCAACACCGATCCAATGATGGCGTTGCGGGTTTTCGCACCCTTGTTTATGTTCGTCGGTAATAGATTAAGCTTCATTCCGCCGATTAATCAAAGAAGATCCAAAGGCCGTTTCCAACGGCAACTGCGAACTCTTGGCGATGCTCATCGACAAAGTCTGGAGCGATCTTCTTCACGTTGAGATTGAGACGCCGGAACGGGTCGTAGGCGTCACAGGAAACTCCGATTGCAGCGCTGACATATTCTGCCAGACCCCGAATCTTGGTGCCTCCACCAGAAAGGAAAATTTTGTCGACGTTACCGCCGCGGCTGCGGAAGTAGTCGATCGATCGCCGAATCTCGGCAACGAAGTCATCCAACAACGGCGCCAGGGCATTGAATCGGCGGTTTGCTTCCGAATCTTCCTGCGCGGGCACCATCGCCACGTCCTCCTGCATCGGCGGGACTTCAGCGGGCACTTCAGCCGCTTCCGCGAATCGATCCACCGAAGTGAATGCCGAAGCGGGAGGAGCATCATCTGCAAACGGGTTATATGGCTGAAACTCCTGCGTCGGCGCACCGGGGATTTCGAACGGATTTACAACTTGCGCTCGAATCTCGGCTGCATTGCGCGGAATCTCGGTTTGATACTTAATGCCTTCCGCATCCGAAAGCGGCACGGCGTACTCGTTCGCGAGAGCTTGGGTGAACATATCTCCCCCAATCGGAATCTGTCGCGGCATCAGCAGCTTGCTGTTCGAGAAAATGTTGATCGCGCAGGTGCTTGCACCCATATCCACCACACAGATCGTTTCCGTCGGCGACAGATCCGAGTAGCTGGTGCCTACGCTGCGAGCGATGCTAAGGGGCTCAACGTCAAGAGCGGCCGGCGTCTTTCCTGCTTTCTTGAGAAGCTGCAGAATCGTATCCACTGCGCTCTGCGGGGCAATCGCCATCACCACATCCATATTCGGCGAATTGGGATCGTCACCACCAAGAGGCTTAAAGTCCGAAACAACCGTGCTTTCCGCGAACGGAATGTTGCGATTGATTTCCCACGCCATGTGGTCCTTCAATTCGTCGTTGTTCATCTTTGGCACTTCAAGAGTTCGTACCAAAACTGAGTTCTGACCGGCGAGGCTCACCACTGCTGCTCCCGTCGATGCGCCTGCTTGCTGCAGTGCAGCCTTTAGAGCGACTCCAACGGCTTCGGGATTATAAATCCCTGAGTGATCTACCGCGCCTTCCGGAGTATCCACGATGCCAAGGGCCGTGATGACCGGTTCTTTGCCCTGCGATTTAACTTCGCAGACCTTGATCTTTCGGCTACCGATGTCTATTCCTAGAACGCTACCAAGCTTTTTCGCCATTCGACGTTATTCCTACTTCCCCAATTTATTCAACGGGTGGTGCAGAGACAGTTGGGGTCGAAGCCGACTCCCGCTCTATCCTCTACGCCCGTTTAGACGCTTCCACTTTGGCGTGACGTTCGCAGTGCAAACGTCACGCCGAAATTTTTGGTCTATATCCAACCGATATCAAGGAGAACTGGAGTTACCTTGATATCGCGGATCATCTTACACCACGACGCGATAAGTTAGCTAACGTTTCCTTATCTTCCCAGCGGCACCGGAGCCAATCTTGGGGCGATTGTCTGCAAGTACAGGTCGGGAACGCCGCCACGAGTGCTGGACCAGATGAGCCAATACAGCGGCGGTCGTCGGAGTCGATCGTCGGCAGACGCCGGATCAAACGGATCGATGAATGCGGATAATCCTCCCTCGTTCACAGCCTGCTCGATGGGAATCTGCACTTCTTCTAGCTCGGTTACCCAATCTACGGTCGCATCCACCGTAACGCTACCGAGCGAGGCCCCGGTGGCATCCGCCGCGGTGTAAATGATCCGAATTGGCTTGCCGTCGTCTTCCGTGGTGAAGTAGACGCGTCCCGTTGCTGGATCAACCTGATAAGGCCCTGAGTTGCCCGATACCGCGAGAGAGACCACGGCACCGTTATCAGCGGTCAAGATTGCCGCTGGGAGCCGTACGCCCAATCGCAGCGTCTTCATCACCGGTCGCGTTGCTTGTCCATTACCGCCTCCCCGAGTCGCCATCACCACCAGTCGATCGTTCTTCAATGCGAAGTTCGACAGAGATCCAGGAACCCAGTACGTCAGGTCACTGGTCTTGCGATTGTCGAACATCGCTACCGGATTTCGGTATGAAGTTCGACCTTCACTCACCCGAGTGAAGAATGGCGCGTAGCTAAGCAATATTGTCGAGTTACGACCGGGAACGCTACCCGCGAACCGGACTGTCCCGGCGCTCGGATCAATAAAGACACGACCACCTAACGTGCTTTCAAACGAGATCACACCGGTCTCTGGGTTTACCGACCGCGTTCCCGGCTGAGCGATATCGATTGGCGCGTTAGTTCCTACTCTGAGTCGTAACACCACGGCCTGCCGAGTGTCAAAGCTAACACCCTCGGCTTGGTAGGTACCGCTTCCCTTAGAAACTAATGGTTCGTCCAGTCGATAAGGAAGAGGATTCCAAGGAATCCCGTCGGTGACGTCCACCGACGGATTCAGAAGCGCAGAGTTACCACGGAAGACTTCCGGAACCGTCGATCCCTTCAGTTGCGCCGTAAACACCGCTTCCAGAATTTGGTTCTCGCCTCTATAACGGCCGGTGAGTGATAGTTCACTCACGCCCGTGAATCCGTTTCCGAAAGCAAACGCCGCCGGTGTCGAAACGGTGGTTCCCGTTACGCGGACGACCATCAAACTGGTGCCGTTTTGGCTCGTTTCCGGATAAACCACGACCACGGAGTTCGTTGCACTCCGGAATACCGAAGGCTTACCCTTTTGGGTT
>CANFJD010000107.1 GCA_947447315.1 Fimbriimonadaceae bacterium | reverse complement strand
GCCGGGTCAGCTGATCCTCAATCAGATCCTGCCGTTCCCCATGCGCTATTCCGATGAGTTCCTGAACGTGGTACTCACCAAGAAGGCGCTCTCCACGCTGATTCTGGACTGCCATCGCCGCGCAGGCATGGGAGCCACCATCAAGCTGCTGGATGACATGAAGGACATGGGATTCCGCTGGGCTACTCGATATGGCCTCAGCGTCGCTCTCACCGACATGGATCCGCCGGAAAAGCGCGAAGAAATGATCACGGCCGCCGACGACGCGTCCAACAAGATCACCGCCAACTTCCGCCGCGGCATGCTCTCGTATAACGAAATGACGCGATCCCTTACGGATCTGTGGCAGACCACCTATAACGAGATCGGCGCCGCCATCGTGGAAGGCCTCCACGAGTTCAACCCGCTCAACATCATCACCGTATCCGGTGCCCGTGGTTCCATTAAGCAGCTGGCTCAGCTCGCCGGAATGCGCGGCCTCATGTTGAACCAGTTCAACGAGACGATTTACGAATTGCCGGTTAAGAGCTCCTTCCACAAGGGCCTTAACATGCTGGAGTACTTCGTAACCACCCACGGTGCCCGTAAGGGTCTGGCCGATACCGCTCTCCGAACTGCCGACGCGGGCTACCTCACGCGACGTCTCTGCGACGTCGCCCAGGACGTCATCGTCAAGGCCGTCGATTGCGGCACCACCGAAGGCATCTACGCCCGCCGAATCGTGGACCAAGGCCAAGCGATTGAAGAGATCGTCGACCGCATCGTTGGTCGCGTCTGCCTCACCGTCATCACGGATCCGGAAACCGGTGAGCAACTCACCGCCTACCAGACCGCGATCTCGCGAGAAGCCGCCATCCGCATCAACAAGATCGAGCACAAATACGTGGAGGAATACAACGCCGCCACCGATGAAGCCGGTCGCAATGCGGTCAGCGATCGATACCGAGAATTCGGTTTCGAAGCCGATGAGCACGGCTACCTCAGCGTGTTCATCCGGTCGCCCCTCACCTGCGAACTCAGCCAGGGCATCTGCTCGCACTGCTACGGTACCGATCTTTCCACCGGCAAACTGGTGGATATCGGAGTTGCCGTCGGCATCATCGCCGCTCAGTCGATCGGCGAACCGGGTACCCAGCTCACCATGCGGACGTTCCACACCGGTGGCGTGGCCGGTTCGGCGACCATCGCCCGAACCAATCAGTACAAGACCGGTAAGTTCATCCGTCAGTTCATGGAAGACTTTGCCACTGCCACCGACACGGATATGAAGCAATTCGATCCGACTAAGTTGCTGGAAACCCAGGAAAGCATCGTCAAGTCCTTGTTCATGAAGGGCGATGCGCCGCTCACCATTGAGTCGGAAGAGCTCGATCCCAACGACGCGAAAGCGAAGCGCAAGATCGATCGGCAAACCAAGGCTGCCCAAAAGGCCGCCGACAAGGCCGATAGCGACAGCCGAAAGATGTGGGAGAAGAGCCGAAAGGTGTTCTTCTACTCCTGGACGGGTCAGTCCAGCGGTATCGTCCGCGTCGAAGAAATCTTCGAAGCGCGACGCCAGCCCCGTGGTAAGGCCATCATCTGCCCGGTCACCGGTTTGGTTCGAGAAATCCGCGAATCCAGCTTCGGTCGGTTCGTGATTGTCGAAGCCACCGTGCCCGCCACCGGCGCCGTTAAGGATGCCTACATTGGCGACCTGCAGGCTTGGCCGACCAACGATCTTGGTGAGTACGAAGGCGGACTCCACAAGCTCGTGGGCCAAAAGCTCACCACCGCTGCCATCGCCGTGTTGAAGAAGGCGGAAATCGCCAACATCAACGTGTTCTATCCCATCCTGGTCCCGCCAAGTGGAAACTTGCCGGTCAAGGTAGGAAGCCGCGTGATCAAGGGCGACCCGCTTACTTACGGTCCGCGCGATCCGCACGAAGTGCTAGAACTGGCTGGTGCCAACTCGGTTTACGACTACTTTGTCGAAAACCTGCAGGAAGTGTATAAGAGCCAGGGCGTAGACATCAACGACAAGCACGTTGAAGTCATCATCCGCCAGATGTTGCGAAAGCGACAGGTGAAAGAGCCGGGCGACACACCGTTCCTTCCGGGACAGATTGTCGACCGATTCACCTTCCAGCGCGCCAACGAGCAGGTTCGGGAACTCATTGATTCCGGCACGAAGATTCGCTACACCGACCCCATCACCGGGCAAGATGTAGAGCGCGATCCCAAGGAAGCCACCGCCACGTGGATTCTCCTCGGTATCACGGAAGCTTCGCTCGCTACCGATTCGTTCCTCTCCGCCGCCTCGTTCCAAAAGACCACCCGCGTCCTCACCGAAGCGGCCGTCCGCGGAAAGAAGGATATGCTGGTTGGCCTAAAGGAGAACGTCATCATCGGTCGCCTCATCCCGGCCGGTACCGGTGTCAAGAGCTACCGAGAGATCCAAGTGGACGTCCAACGCGGACCAAGCTGGAGCACCGAGTCGCTCGCGAACTTGGTGCAAGCCGATGAGTCCGAGATCCAAGACACCTTCGGAGCCCTCAGCTTCGGTAGCCTAGCCGAAATGGCCGCCGCCGAAGAAGAGTAAATAGGCAGAAGCAAAATGGCCGGGGAGTCAAAACTCCCCGGCCATTTTTTTATCGTTTTCAATCGCTCCGTCAATGCCCATTGACCGTAAAAACACGAAGCGAGCGCTGCTTTCAGGGCAAGTCGGACGCCTTGCTGCCTGGTAAAGCTAATTCTCTAGGAGCTTTTTGCAAAACCACTGATCTTTTCAAACTTTTTGGCTCGATTGTGATGCAATCAGCGAGCGTTAAACGATTAGACTTTGTCGACGCAGGGATTGTCCAGAAAGAATCCTTAGAGGATCGCCGCGATGAATTCTTGGGACTTGGTGTCGAGGGCGGTCTTGTCGGTGATCTCGAACCGATTGCCGTCGACGTCGATCAGCATGATGTGTACCGGTGATAGCCACTGGGCATTTTCCTGAAGATTCTGAGTGACAAAATCACGCCGACCGCGGTTGGTGTCCACCGTCCAGTAGGTTGCCCCGAACTCGGTCTTGGCGTGAATCACCTGGGCGATGTCGGCCGTTAAGTACCGACGGTAAAGCTCGGCGTCCACCGCGACTTTAGAAGCCGCGGGAAGGGAAGCGGGATCTGGAATCGTCGTGATCTCGTCGCCCTTGCCGTCCAGCAGTGAAAGGTACTTCTCCGGGTGAGAAAGCGGCGCCGCCCAGACTGGCTTCACCGTCGGGTAAGAGCGATCCTCGCCCACGGTCATGCGCAAGCGATCTTTGGGGTGATAAAAAAGTTGAAGGTCAGCGGCGTTCATAAGAGGATGCGGGCGAGGGTTGCTCGCCCGATGGGTAGTGGCATCGAGGCTTACCGAATCTCTAAGTAGGCAACGGGGTGGCCAAACAGCAAGCGCACCGCCACGGCGCGCAAGCCATCCTCCAAGCCGCAAGCCTGGTAGCGCGGTTCTACGACCGGAGCCTGCAGAATCGCCGAATTGTCGAGGTAGGTAATTTCAATCTGACCCAGCGCTTCCTTATCGGATAGAAGCTCAAGCCGAATTCCGTTCGGAATCGAATGAAGTTGAACGACGAAGCCAAACATCGCCAAGAGCCCTTCGCTGGCGCGCAGAGACTCCATTGCGGTTCGCACGTCGGTGACGCGAGAAACCGCCGGCTCAGGCAGGATGGTGTTTTTTTCTAGGGTGGGCATTGTCTTGTTGGTTGTCTCTCTGATCGATGCCCGATCCCGTTGCCGCTGTCGAGCGGTCAGTCAGGAAAGGGCGTAGCGACGATGTCGGGCCTTTTCTGCGGTGATATTCATGTGTGAAACCTCCTTTGGTTCGTAAGAGGGAGCGAAAGATTTCGCTCCGTAATGATGTCGTTTGACCTTCCAATAAATCAAGGTCACTAGGTCGTTCCGAAGCCGGACTAGCTTCCGATTCCGATAATTTCTTGCACAGCCGATTGGGTTTGAACCAAGTCGTAAAATTTGCCCTGCTTCTCCATCAGCTCGGCGTGAGTACCAATTTCGGCAATCTCGCCCTTCTCCAAAACCACCAGCCGCGAGGCATTTCGCAATGTAGAAAGTCGGTGCGCAATCGCAAAAGTCGTCCGACCCTTAATGAGTCGTTGAATGGCTTCCTGAATTTGTTTCTCCGTTTCCACGTCCACCGACGAGGTCGCTTCGTCCAGAATCAGCACCTTCGGATCGTGCAAAATTGCCCGCGCAATCGAGATTCGCTGACGCTCGCCGCCACTCATTTTGCCGCCGCGCTCTCCCACCATCGTGTCGTAACCATCGGGCTTCGACAAGATGAAGTTGTGCGCATTAGCCGCCTTCGCCGCTTCGATCACTTTGTCCAGAGTCGCTTCCGGATTCCCATAGGCAATGTTCTCCGCAATCGTTCCGTTAAACAAAAACGGCTCCTGCAGCACCACTCCCACCTGCCGTCGCATATCCTGCAACGCTATGTCGCGGTAGTCGATGCCGTCAATCAGAATCGTCCCCGCATCGGGCTCATAGAATCGGCAGATCAGGTTAATCGTCGTGGATTTACCCGCGCCCGATTTACCGACCAATCCGATCATCTCGCCCGGCTTCGCGGTAAACGTGATGTTTTTTAGAACGGGGTTCGATTTGTCGTAGCCAAACCGAACGTCACTAAAGGTCACCTCGCCCTTAATCTCGTGCTTAATGCCTTCCGGTCGGTAATTCTCCTTGTCGGTGTCAATCACCTCAAAGATCCGCTCCGCTCCCGCCATGGCACGACTAAACCACTGGTTCACCTGCGAGAACCACTGCAAAGGTCCGTAAACCAGACCCAAGTAAGCGGTCACCCGCCAGAACTCGCCCAGACTCAGCTGACCGTGCATCACCATGGTTCCGCCAACCGTCCAGCAGATCAGTCCACCCAGCGAGGTAAAGAAAGACATGGCCCCAAAGATCGTGTACCAACGCGTGTCGGCACTCACGCCGGCATCGCGCAATTCATGATTTCGATCCTGGAATTTGGCGTACTCCTTGTCTTCGTTGGCAAATACCTTCACCACGCGGATGCCCATCAGGCTTTCGTTGAGCTGGGTGTGGAACCGCGCCCACTTCTGTCCCACCCGGTGAAACATCTGCGACATTGGCTTCCAGAAGAAAGCGCCAATCCCCAGAATGATCGGAACCGGAGCCAGGATACAGGCGGCCAGGAATGCATTCGTATAGAACAGGAACCCAATAATGCCGACCAACGTGAGCCCGTTGAGCAGCAAGTAGGGAACTCCGTCTACCAGAAAGCCCCAAACTCGGTCGGTGTCACTGGTAACGCGAGAAGCGATCGCTCCCACCTGCTTCTTATCAAAGAACTGGAGCTGAAGGAACTCAATCGCTCGGTAAACCGCCGACCGAAGGTCAGCCGCAATGCGACCAGCCAAAAAGGCAATGGTTCGCCCGTTGACCACCTGTAAAACCGAGTTGATCGCCAGAATCGCCAGCCAGCCAGCCATCAGCATGTAAAGCTGATTGAAGTCTTTACCTTGCTTCAGAACCTTGTCAATCAATTGACCCTGGATGTATGGCGGCAACAGGTTCAGAACCGTGGTCACCAAAGACAAGGTGGCCAAAGCCGCCATTTGCCACCGATACGGCTGCACAAACGAGCCAATCCGCAGCATGGTTTTGCCTCGGTTAACGCAAGCCGGGCAAATCCCATCTTTTTCTGGGAGGAGCCGGTCGCACTTAGGGCAACGAACCTTTTCGTCCTTAATATTGATCTCAAGCGGCTGACCCTTGGCCAGCTGCTCAATGCCGCGCGCGGCTTCGCTAAACTTAGCGGCCACGGTTTGCGAGTAGCTGATAATGGGTAGTACTTCGCCACCCGTTGTGGTGATCTCCAACCGACCACCACCCACCAGTGGCTCATTCCGGGCCGATTTGATCTCGGCAATCGGAATTGTAAACGATGTGGCGCCGTTGGCTTCGGTCACGCGCACGGTGCCGTTAGCGATTTCCAGGTGCCGCAAGGCAAACTGCCCGTCGTCCCCGAAGTCGCTTTCTAAGCGAATGTCAAATTTTGTGTCGTCCGGGATAAGCCCAGACTCGGCACGCACAACTGGTGCGTCAGGCATAGTTTTGTGATCTCCTTGGTGGTTGGAGGCCGTCGCGGTTCGTCAAGCCGCAATTGCCAGGCTTTCGACGTGAGATACCACTTCCGCAGAAGGGCTCGTTAGTTACGATATAAGGTTTAGCGTTTCTAAATGCCCCGGCTTAGGCGACGCTAAAGAAGGATTGTACTCAAGTTCGCTGGTTAGAGAGGGGCAAAGAAGGCCCGCCACCATCACAATCCGACTAAACTAGTTCTGTGCTTGTTCGCCCCATAACGCCCGCCGACGAGGAAAAGTTTTTTGACATTCGGGCCGTGGTCTATAACAGTGGGAACCCGATTCCTCCCGAAAATTGGCCATCGAAATATGGGCGTCATTACGCCGCGATTGAGTCTGATCGGGTCGTTGGTGGCTATTCAGTGTTGGACCTTCCAACGGTGGTAGGAAGCTCCGTTGTGCCGGGGGTCGGAGTCGCGGCCGTGGCTGTCCCGCCCGATGAGCGAGGAGGAGTAGGCACCCGGATGATGAAGGCATGTGTGAGACAGTCCCGCGAAGAGGGTGCTGCCCTGTCCCAGCTTTTCGCTTTCCGAGAAACTTTCTATCGCCGCGCCGGTTACGAAACTGCCGGTGCTCGCCTGGAAGTCACGGTTCGGGCCGATCGATTCCCAAAGATTACAAGTTCGCTCCCGATCCGCCGTCTCGGCCCCGAAGCCTGGCCGGAACTCGCCGAATGTCATCGACTCTTCACCATGCGGCGTCCCGGAGGGGTGATCCGGACGGGAGAATTGATGTGGCAACGCATTACCGCCGAGGGCCGACCGTTGCAGATCTACGCTGCCGGCGACCCAGTTGAGGCATACGCCGTCGTAGGGCACAAGACCGATTTCTGGTCTGTGGATTCTATCGGCGAAGTAGTTTGGAGCACGCGCGCGGGCTACGAGGCCATATTGGGAGTTCTTCGTGGCATCGCCGTTAATAAACAAGGCTTGAAATGGTTCGAGCCCGCAAACGGTCCGATGACTACGATTTTTTCGGATCAAGCGGTAGACGTCACCGCCACCCATCCGGCCATGTACCGAGCGCTGGACGTACCCAAGCTGCTCGCCACATTAAGGGCCGAAAGTGAGACTGAATTCACGGTCACCGTTCATGACGAAACCATCCCGGAAAACACTGGCCCGTGGCGTGTCATCGCTCGGCCAGATGAGTGCATCGTCGAGAAATCCAATACCGATCCGCACGGTTCTAAGATTGTTTTCACGGAGAAGACGTTCATCCAGGCGATTCTCGGAATGCCCAGCCTGGAAGAGTTAGCCCAGGATGGGTGGGTTGAAGGCACTAATCCTCTGGGCTATACGAAGGTCTTCCCGGCTAGGAATGTGTACTTATTGGAGCGGTACTAGCACTCCGGTTGTTTTCTCAAAACGGTAAATTGTTCAAGTGACGATCGATCCCGGGCTCTTTCGTGAGAATGAGCGGACCGCCCCTGGTGGCACAAATGAAATCGTAGCCGTCGGTCCTTGGAAGTCGATCCCCGACGTCACGATTGCCTACCAGACGTGGGGAACCTTCACCGGTGATAACGCCGTCTTGGTCTGCCACGCCCTCACCAGCGATGCGAACTGCGTGCAATGGTGGGATCGCCTGGTCGGACCTGGGCGGCCGATTGACACCAACCGTTTTTTCGTTGTTTGCAGCAATGTCATTGGCGGCTGCCAAGGCACTACGGGACCAGCCTCCCGGCATCCCGATGGTCAACCGTGGGGAAGTCGATTTCCGAAGGTAACCGTCGAGGATATGGTGGAAATCCAAGCGCGATTAGCCGATGCGATTGCGATTCCGCGGTGGCAACTTGTCGCCGGCGGCTCCATGGGTGGAATGCAGGCCCTCGAGTGGTCAGCCCGCTATCCCAATCGCGTGCGACGCGTCTTTTGCTCCGCTGCTGCAGCAGCTCATTCTGCGATGCAGATTGGCTTTAACGAGACGGCTCGCCAGGCCATACTCCGCGATCCCAAATTCCTTGGTGGCGATTACCCTGAAACGGATCCTCCCTCGCAAGGGCTGGCGGTCGCCCGCATGGTAGGGCATCTCAGTTTCCTAAGCGGTGCTGCTTTGGAACACAAATTTGGCCGTCGCTGGCAGCCAGATGCCGAAGACTTGTTCGCCGTAGAAAGCTACTTGAATTACCAGGGAGATAAGTTTACGCACCGATTCGATGCCAACTCCCTTCTGCTAGTGACTCGCGCCATTGATCGATGGGAATGGCGACCGCAGAGTCTGCTGGGAATTGACTTTCTGTTCGTATCTTTCACGTCCGATACGCTCT
>CANFJD010000106.1 GCA_947447315.1 Fimbriimonadaceae bacterium | reverse complement strand
TTTTGGACCATCGGTTCGGTATCGACTACGAACTCGCGGAGTTGATCGGCGTAGGCGGCGTACTCGGCGTGGAGGGTTTCGAAGTCAAAAGGCTGCCCGCCTAGGAGTTCGATGAGGCGATTCTTGTAAGCTAGTTGTTCCTGTAGCCGGGCCCGAAACATTTCGGGGCGCACAAATTCGCCCATGCGGATACCGGTGCGGGAGACTTTGTCTTGGTAGGCCGGACCGATGCCGCGGCTGGTGGTGCCGATCTTGTTGTCGCCGCGCATTCCTTCTTCCAGGGCATCAAGGATGCGATGGTACGGAAACACCACGTGGGCGGCAGAAGAAATGTACAGGGTTCCGAGCTCTGCTTTCTGGGCGCGGGTGCGCTCAAGTTCCTGCAAGAGACCTTCCGGGCAGATCACCATGCCGCTGCCCAGGATAGAGACGGTATCGGTGTGCAGAATTCCGGCCGGGATCAACTGGAATTTATAGGTCTTGCCATCGGCGATGACGGTGTGGCCAGCGTTGTTGCCGCCCGCGTAGCGAACGACCACATCGGCCTGTCCGCCTAATACATCTACCAGTTTGCCCTTGGCTTCATCGCCCCACTGGGCGCCGACGATTACGAGTGTTGACATGCTATTTCCTCACCAACTTTTTTGGGACCCGGACGCACAAAAAAGCCGGTGCGCCGAACCCAATTGAGGATCCGCCGGCTACCGGTAGCCGTTGAGCCTTATCTCAACGTGTTTTATTCTATCAGACTTTCTTGCCTGGCGGAACGGTCTATGGGGCAAACTACGGGAGATGGCTCACCCTCGGCTCAATGATGCGCAGATTTCTCAGTACCAGACCGACGGATATACGTTGGTGAAGGAACCGATTTTCGACGACGAGACCTTTGCTCGGCTCAAAGCACGCTTTGAAGAGCTGCTGGCGGAGAAAGGACCAGACCATTTGGATACGCCGCACTTTCAAAATCCTGACTTGTTGGAGTTTTTGCTACATCCTTCAGTTTTGGACCTGATCGAACCGGTGGTTGGGCCGAATATTGGGCTGTGGAGTAGCCACTTCATCAGTAAGGATCCGTTCAAGGGAAAGGCGACGCCTTGGCATGAAGACAGCAGTTACTGGAACGGTCGGACAAGTACCATGGCGGGGATTGTAACGGTTTGGTTAGCACTGGACCGCACGACCCCCGAGAACGGCAGCATGGCCGTCATTCCGGGTACCCATCACAACGGATTTAGCGATTACAAGTCGGTAGAAGACGCGAGCGCGAACATATTCCCTACGGAAATCGCCACGGTGGATGAATCCAAGGCGGTGTACTTTACGCTGGAGCCGAATGAGGCATCCTTGCACGAAGGACGGATTATTCACGGAGCGAAGGCAAATACTTCACCCAACCGACGGGCGGGATACACCATGCGGTACTTCCCGACGACGACCAAAGTGCACCACGATGATCCGCGCAACGCAGGCTTCAAGATTTGGCTCGCGCGGGGCGTGGATATGGCCGGAAATCAGTACGAGAACGCTTGAAATCCTAGCTGGCTAGGATTTCAAGTGCCCGCTGGGTTTGCTCCCAGCCGATGCAGGCGTCGGTGACGCTTTGACCGTAAACAAGGGGGACGTCAGGTTTTACATCCTGGCGGCCCTCTACGAGGAAGCTCTCGATCATCACCGAGAAGATCGGGGAGTCAGCGGTTTTTCGTTGCGCGGCTACATCTTCGGCCACGACCATTTGCTTGAGGTGATCTTTGCTGCTGTTGGCGTGGCTGAAATCGACCATGAGGCGAGAGTTGAGTCCCTGCTTTTCTAGTTGCGCGGCGGTTTTTGCAACGTGTTCGGCGGAGTAATTGGGGCCAGATGTGCCGCCGCGGAGGACTACGTGACAGGTGTCGTTGCCGGTGGTTTGGACAATGGCGCTCATGCCGTCTTTGGTGGTGCCGGGAAACCAGTGGGGCTGGCTGGCAGCTTTCATGGCGTCGATGGCGACTTGGACGTTGCCATCGGTAGCATTCTTGAAGCCGATGGGCATGGAGAGTCCGCTGGCGAGTTCCCGGTGGGTTTGGCTTTCGGTAGTGCGAGCGCCGATGGCGCCCCACGCTATGAGGTCGGCAATGTGCTGCGGAACAGTGGTGTCGAGGAACTCAGTCGCGGTGGGAAGGCCAACATTTGCAATGTCGCTCAGGAATCGGCGGGCGAGGCGCAGGCCATCGTTGATGCGAAAGCTTCCATCCATGCGTGGATCATTGATCATGCCTTTCCAGCCAACAGTCGTGCGGGGCTTTTCGAAGTAAGCACGCATCACGATCAGGAGTCGGTCGCGATGACGGTCGGCTTCTTCCTTCAGGCGGTGGGCATATTCCAGCGCGGCCTTTGAATCGTGAATGGAGCATGGACCAATGACAACGACGAGGCGGTCGTCCTTGCCTGCAAGACAGGCTTCGATTTCCTGGCGGCTCTTCCACACGATCTCGGCGGCGGCTTCGGTAAGCGGCATCTCCTCGTGCAAAATTGCGGGAGGCAATAACGGACGAATTGCCGATACGCGTAAATCTTCGGTGGCCTGCAACATATATGACTTTTTGGACCCGAGCGCCGCGCCGGGAACTTGCCTATCAGTTTGACAGGTTCCGAATTCCAAGGCCGTCACGCTTTCTAACCCGGATGACGGGAGAAAGTCGGGCGGCTAGTGACGACTTTGTTAGAAATTGCGTCTACAATAGGAGCATTAGGACATGAAGAACCAGAACGACCTTATCGTATCCATCGTGGCAGGTGTGTTTGCCCTTGGATTCGTCGCCGGTTTCTACTTTACGGCCCGCAAGCCGGTGGAACCGCAGCCCGCTCCGAAGGTTGAAACTTCGGCGGTGAAGCTTCCCGATACGACGGTGGTTTACACAAACGGCTTGAGCGGCGGTACTTCTGCTGCGGGCGGTGGTTTTGGCGGTCCTGGTGGACCTCCGGGTGGTTTTGGCGGACCTGGAGGTCCTCCGGCCGGATTCCGCGGTGCTCCGGGTGCGGCTCCTCCTAGTGGCTTGGGCAATCGAGCCGGGGCGGCCGGTGGCTCAACCTCGAAGTCTCGCGGAGACGACTAGTACCCATCCTCAATCGTTAAAAAAGTCGGAAGTGGAGAGAACCTATCGGTTTCTCTCCATTTTTCTTTGTTGGGCTAATTTGACCGGTACAATTCGAAGGGTCCAATTCTCAATTTGCCGGGAGTTTTTTTAGGAGCTCCGGCTTTGAAAGGTTCAAAACATGCCTGCGCCTGCCGTCCTCAATGTTGGTTTTTATAACTTCGTGATGACGGAAAAGATCGTCGCCTTGGTGAGTAGCGAAAGCGCACCAATGCGGCGACTCATTCAGAATTTGCGCAAAGAAGGTCAGTTGATTGACGCTACGCAAGGACGCCGTACGAAATCAGTGATCTTCACCACCGGGAATGCCGTGATTCTCTCGGCGATTAGCCAAGAAACGCTTTCGAAGCGACTCGGCACGGTGGAGCTGGCGCTTGGTACCGCTTCGAGCCTCGAAGAATCGGAAGCGGAATTGGACACGCCATTGGAGGGCGATGAAAAGTAACGGTAGCGGATTCTTGGGCCGATTGAGCCATCGATTTGGACGTGATATCGGGATTGACCTGGGGACAGCGAATACGCTGGTCCACGTAGGGGGACGGGGGGTGATGCTTCGCGAGCCGAGCGTCATCGCGATCAACAAGGACACCGGTGAGGTGATGGCGGTGGGAGAAGAGGCTAAGCGAATGCTGGGTCGCACCCCGGGGCATATTGTGGCCACCAGACCCTTGCGCGATGGCGTTATCGCCGATTTTGAGCAAACGGAACGTATGCTTGCTTACTTCATCGGAAAGGTGAGCGGTCGTTTCCTGTTGCGAAAGACCGTCGTGGTCGGCATTCCGAGTGGCGTTACGGAAGTGGAGCGACGCGCGGTGCTGCAGGCGGCCAAGAAAGCGGGAGCCACCCAGGCGTTTGTTATCGAAGAGCCGATGGCGGCGGCGTTTGGAGCGGGACTCCCCGTCGATGAACCAAGCGGTTCCATGATCGTGGATATCGGCGGCGGCACCACCGAAGTCGCGGTGATTTCGTTGGGTGGCATCGTACATTCGAGAAGCATCCGAGTCGCGGGCGATGAACTAGACGAGGCGATAACGAGCTACGTCCGCCGTGCCTACAACCTTTTTATCGGGGAGAAAACCGCGGAGACGGCAAAGATCCAGATAGGATCGGCGTACCAACTGGAGCAGGAGCTAGAGATGACCATTAAGGGTAGGGATCTGGTGAGCGGCTTGCCACGCAGTGCGGTGCTGACAAGCGAAGAGGTGCGGATGGCCATTCAGGAGCCTTTGAGCGCGATCGTGGAAGCGGTCAAGCTGACGCTTGAGGCGACGCCCCCCGAGTTGGCGGCGGACGCGATGGACTATGGGATTGTGTTAGCGGGTGGCGGTGCACTGCTGCGGGGAATTGATAAGCTCATTGCCAACGAAACCAAGATGCCGGTTCTGATCGCTAAGGATCCGCTGAGTTGTGTGGCAATCGGCACCGGCATGGTGGTGGAAGCGATGCACGAGAATCCGCTCATTCGGAAGATGCTGGAGAAATCGTCCCGACCGTAGTTTCCAATCTTTGGCCGTGAGAAAATACGCCGATCCCACTCGCAATGCCCCTTCGCCCTGGCGATGGGTGGCGGGAATCATCATTTTGGTGGTAATCGCCGGAACACTGGGGAAGATCCAGAGTGATGCACGCGTGGTGAACCGGCTTGATCCGGTCTCGCATGCGGTGCAGACTGTTTGTGGTCCGATTTCTCGGCTAGCAGCGGGAGTAGTTCAGGGATTAGGCAATTTCCGATCGGGGTTTGCGGATGTGCGCCTTTTGGAAGCAGACAACCGAGCGTTACGTGCAGAGGTTGCGGCCATGAGCATGTACACGGAGCAGGTGACGCGACTGAATCGAGAGGTGGATACCTTGAGGCAATTGCAGAATCTGCCTTCAATCCCCGGTAAATCGAACTTGGTCACGGAGGTTTCGGGTTACTTCCCGGATGTGAACCGCATATCGCTACCGGTGGGACAGGCGGAAGGGGTGCGAGCGGGGATGCCAGTAACGACGCCCGCCGGATTGTTTGCGATCGTGCAGACGGTGGACAAGCACTCTAGTCAGGCTTTGTTGCTGACGTCACCGAGCGTTAAGGTGGGGGCGATGGACATTAGCCGGAATCCACCTTCGACTGGCTTTTTGAAAGGACAAGACTCGCAGACCCTGAGTTTCACGCTCTTTGAGCCGAAATCTCAAATCTCTCTGGGCGATTTGATTGTTACGAGCGGATTTGGCGAACACATTCCGAGGGGCATCGTGATCGGGAGTGTAATTGCGGTGGATGACAATCCAGAACTTGGTCTGAAGCGGGCGCAGGTGGATCCGGCAGTGGAGATTGGCGAAGTACGCGAGGTCTCGGTGGTGCGGTGAGAAAGGACGATTCTCCAGTTTTTCGTCTGATACTGGTAGCCGGCCTTTTACTGTGGGTGGCAGGAGGTTGTCAGCAGTCGGCGGCGGTCCCGGTGAGTATTGGGGCGTTTGCGCCGAACTACCTTTTGCTGGTGGTGGCAGTTTTGGCACCGTATATGCCTACGTTTGGATCGGCAACCGTGGGTCTTCTTTCGGGGATTGTGCAGGGTGGATTGGCGGGAGCTAATTTGACGGCGTACGGCGTTTCTCGGATTGTTGCGGGACTTACGGTGGGCAAGATTCACCAGTCTGAGCTGGCGCAGAGTCCGCTGGTCGCTGCTCTAACGGCGGCGGTGACGGTGGTGGTGGGACAGGCGGCGGTGCTGTTTCTTGCGCCGACGGTGAACGTGGGAGCGTTCGTCTTAGCTACAATGGGTACGGCGATTTACAACGGAGTACTCGCGGTTCCGCTCGATTGGGCGATCGGCAAAGTGCTGAGTAATTCCGCCCATGACCGGTAATTCCTCGCGAACAAACTCCCATGAGCACTCACGTTGATATCCTCGAAATGGCGCGCCAGCAACTTGCGGTAGCGGCTGAATATCTTGAACTTGACTCTGGCCTTCACAGCGTTCTGGCTAATCCTCAGAAACGTTTGATTGTCAACTTCCCGGTGGTGATGGATAGCGGGGCGGTGCAAGTATTTGAGGGTTATCGAGTTCAGCATAACGCTAGCCGTGGCCCTACGAAGGGTGGCATTCGCTACCATCCGGATGTTGATGTAAACGAAACTTCGGCGTTGGCCATGTGGATGACGTGGAAATGTGCGGTGGTGAACATTCCTTACGGTGGTGCTAAAGGTGCGGTGAAGGTGGACACAAAGCAGCTGAGCAAGCGGGAGCTGGAAAAGCTTACACGCCGTTTTGTGACTGAGATTAACTCGATGTTGGGGGAGAGGCGGGATATTCCGGCTCCGGACATTGGCACGAATGCTCAGGTGATGGCCTGGATTATGGATACGTTTTCCATGCAAGCGGGGCACACCGTCCCGGGCGTGGTTACCGGTAAACCCATCGAATTGGGTGGTTCTGAGGGACGCGTGGAAGCGACCGGCCGGGGGGTGGTCGTGGCGCTGGAAGAGGCGGCGCGAACGCGCGGACTCGATCTTGGAAATGCCCGGGTGGTAGTTCAGGGATTTGGAAATGTCGGCGCGACGGCGGCAAAGATTGCCGAAGAAGCGGGCGCGAAAGTGGTTGGCGTCTCCGATGCGCTGGGTGGCATCTACAATCCGAATGGATTGCCGATTCGCGAGATTTTTCAGCGGTACGCGGGTCGTGAGGGCGGGATTGGTGAGTATCCGGATGCTCAGAAGGTTTCAAACCAGGAACTGCTGGAGCTTGATTGTGATGTTCTGATTCCGGCGGCAATTTCGGCGCAGATCACCGCGGATAATGCGGACCGGATTAAGGCGGGGATTATCGTGGAGGGCGCGAATGGCCCCACGACCATGGAAGCCGACCAGATTTTGAGTGATAAAGGGACGCTGATTGTGCCCGATATCTTGGCAAATGCGGGCGGCGTGATCGTGAGCTATTTTGAGTGGGTGCAAGACCTGCAGAACTTCTTCTGGGAAGAGTCGGAGGTGAACATTAAGCTCACCAAGATTATGCGGGCGAGCTATCAGGCGGTTGATTCCGCGATGCGGGCGCACAAGACTGATATGCGTACGGCGGCGCTGGTCATTGGTGTGAAGCGCGTGGCAGACGCGACGACTCGGCGTGGCATTTTCCCCTAGATTCACGGCATTCATAGACTTCATGATAATCCAAAGTTTCACTTTGGATTATCATGGTTTTCTGGGTCTGTTAGCTTCAAATATGGTTGATGATGGGATAGCGTTTTCCAGATTCTGCGTGAGAAATTTGGGGGTATTTTATGATAATACAAAGCTAAAATTTCGATTAACCGGTTTTATGGTGGGTATTATCGAAGGTAGTGGCTTGGATACGTCGGCGAGAGGAGGAGGTGGTGAAGCGGTACGCCCGGAACTTTCCGGTGGTGCTGGTTACGGGGTGCCGACAGTCGGGAAAGACCTCATTGCTCCGCCGAATGTATCCCAAGGCGGAGTACGTCACATTTGATCTGCCGTCGAATGCCGAACGTGCGGTTAACGACCCGTTAGCTTTTCTGGAGAGTTTTCGCGGGACGGTGATTCTGGATGAGATTCAGTACGCGCCGGCTCTGTTGCGGTTCATCAAGTATGTGGTCGATCTGGAACCGCGACGGCGGGGACGTTTTCTACTGACCGGTTCGCAGAAGTTTGCGATGATGCACGACGTGAGCGAATCACTGGCCGGACGGGCGGGGATATTGGAGCTGAATACACTCAGCTACGCGGAGCTGGCGAGAGCCAAGAGCCTGAATCCCGTTCAGTACGGCCTTCGGGGTGGTTTTCCGGCGCTTCAGAATCAGTGGGTGGGAAGCACGGAATCCTTCTTCTCCTCGTACTTGGCTACTTATTTGGAGCGAGACGTACGGTCGGGAGCGGGGATTGAGAATCTGGCAGCCTATGAACGGTTCTTGCGCGTTGCGGCGGGAAGAAGCGGACAGTTGGCTAATTACACCGACATGGGGCATGACGTGGGCGTTTCTCCCACTACCATTAGCAATTGGCTCAGCTACACCACCGCGGCGAACCACGCATTGGTTATCAACTCGTTTCACGAGAATTTCACCAAGCGGATCATTAAAGCCCCTAAGCTGTACATGATGGATTCGGGGATGCTGTCCTATCTGCTCGGGATTCAATCGGAAGAGCGGTATCGCTCGCACGAACGCGTGGGCGCGCTGTGGGAAAACATGGTGGCCGGAGAATTGGTGCGGAATCATGGAGACGGCTCTCTTTCGGGGGGAATCTACTACTGGCGGGATTCAAACGGTCTAGAAGTGGATTTTGTCTTGGAG
>CANFJD010000105.1 GCA_947447315.1 Fimbriimonadaceae bacterium | reverse complement strand
TGGGGTTCGCCGAGATCGAAGCTGGTTTGCAGCGTAGTCTCCTTGAGGATCTTGAGATCGTTCGCGGCGGAGACGATCTTTTTGCTGGGCCAATGGGTGCCGGACTTAGTGCCGTACAGCCACATTTGCATATCTTCCCCGCTGGTGGAGTGGTGCAGGAGCCAGCTGACCTCGAGGATGAGAGTCGCACCGGTATCGAACCGCACGAAGGCGGCGGCGAATTCTTCCACGTCGGCATCGCGAGGGATGTCGCCGCCCCACTGGCTAAACGAACCCGGCATTTGGGCCAGCTTATCGCCGGTGACGCCGGTGACGGAGACGGGCTTTTGGTGGCCCATCATCCACAGGGTGAGGTCGAGGATGTGGACGCCGATATCGATGACGGGGCCGCCGCCAGAGTGCTTTTTGTAGCAGAACGTGGGTCCGGTGGGATACCAGGCGCGGCGGAGCATCCAACTGCGGGCGTGGTAGACATCGCCGAGTATGCCGGCATCAATTTCGGCCTTGAGGGCCCGGGCATCGCCACCGAAGCGGAAGTGCTGGGCGGTCATGAGGTACTTGCCACTGGCATCGCGGGCGGCGATCATCTCTAGGACGTCTTCGGGTTCGGGCGCGAGAGGCTTTTCGCAGAGAACGTGCTTGCCAGCCTTGAGGGCAGCGATGGCGAGCGGAGCGTGGTACATGCTGGGGGTGCAGATGTCGACGATGTGCACGTCGGGATCGGCCAGCATGTCCTCAAACTTCAGATACCGTCGGGAGACGTCGAGTTTGTCGCCAGTTCGGTTAAGAATGGTCTCGTTGATGTCGCTGAGGGCGACGATTTCGGTGTGCGGGCTCTTTTGCCAGCCGGGATAGTGGGTATTTGCGATTCCGCCGACGCCTACTACGCCGACCCCTAAGGTACTCATCGGTTCGAGAGGCTACCGCATATGAAGGGTCATCTCTAGTAAAATAAACGCTGGATATGTCCACGCTTACGCTTTCCGTTGTTGCACCCGATAAATCGGTGGTTGAAACCGAGGCTACTTCGGTGGTGGCACCGGGTACGGAAGGCTACTTTGGGGTTCAGGCGGGGCACGTTCCGATGGTGGCCGCTCTCAAGCCGGGCCTGATTGAGTACATGAAGGACAATCAGCGCCACTACGTTTACATTGGCGGTGGCTTTGCTCAGGTGAGTCCGACGTTGGTGACGGTGTTGGCCGACGAAGCGGAAGCGGCGCACGACATTGATGTGGCCAAGGCGGAAGCGATTTTGGACACTGCGCGAAAGGCGCTCAATGGCGACGGGGATATGACCAGCGAGCAGGCGACGGAAGAACTGGAGCGCGCGATTCAGCGCATGCGCGCGGCTCGTATCGTTCGGTAATTTTTGTTGTTTCGATAGTGGGGCGTTGCGTATCCCCTCATCCCGGAGCACAAACCATCTCCGACCTTCTCCCTCGGGGAGAAGGTTTGGGGATGATTATTCTGATTTTCCGGACGCCGACAGGAGTGCCAGCGGTCCCGGGGGCGTTGCGTTACTCTTCGTCCCGGAGCGCGAACCGTCTCCGCCCTTCTCCCTCGAGGAGATGGTGTTTTGGCTGACTACTCAGCAAAAAACCCTTCGCCACAGGTGTGGCGAAGGGTTTTGGCGTATGTTCGGCTGGTTTAGCGACCGACTTCGTTCTCGAGTCCTCGGCGGACTACGAGGAATTTGATGCGCTCAGGATTAAACCGTTCTTTGAGCACATCGACCGCACGATGGACCAGTACGGTGCCACCACAGTAGAACAGGTCTACGGCAGCGTAGCCGTGTTCGGGCCACGTGTGGATCGTGTAGTGCGATTCTTGGATGATGACCGCGCCACTGACTCCGTAGGGCTTGAACTCGTGGAACGATTGATCAACGACGGTTGCCTTGCTCATGCTGGCGGCATCGCGCATGGCGCGGCCGACCTCTTCCTCGAACTTCAGCGAATTTTTATCGCATCCGAAGAGTTCGATGAGCAGGTGCGAGCCGAGCGATGGCATTTCGCCGGGACGGAAAGGCAAACCTTCCTCGTCGCGACCGAGCCATTCGTTGAAGCTGGCCTCGTCATCGCTGTGGATGAGGGTCCAACCGGCATCGTTTGTAATGGTAGGGGGCTCCAGAATCGTGGTTTGCGATACTTTAGCCTGTCGTCCGAATTTTGTACGGAACCAGTCGATGAGTGAACCCGTCGCTGGCGCCGCAATGGCACCTAGGACGAGTGAGCTAGTAAGGAGCAGAGTGTTTCCCAATCACATAGACCTCCGGATAGACCTGGCGCAGACGCAAGACGTGCACTTACGCGGAAAACCCGAAATTTGTTCTTCGAAGAAATTTGAACGAAAATCCTTTTGTGGATCCATTACAAGTTTCATCTCAGAGGCTTTCCTCTCTGATTCGCCGATGCCAATCAGAGCCGCCCCACGGGACCCCGTGACGCAATGGAGAAATATACCAGACCTATCCAATTAATTGACGACTTTACTGGAACGCTTTCGTGGCGACCCTAATCTACGCCGGAAATAGTCCCATCGGCCAGGCGAATGATGCGGTCAGCTTCTTCGAGCATGGAAGGATCGTGGGTGACCATGATGAGTGATCCGGTGCCGCGGAGCTGATTGAGCAATCGAACCGTAGAGAGTCCGTTTCGATGATCGAGGGCGGCGGTCGGCTCGTCGGCGAAGATAATTCTAGGGCTGCCGAAGAGGGCACGGGCGACGCAAACCCGTTGGCGCTCGCCGCCGCTGAGTTCGTGGGGATACCGGTGGGCTTTGGCGGATAATCCTAGTTGTTCGAGCAACTCATCTGCTTGTTTGCCGGTGCCCGAGGCTCTGGGGACTACGAGAATATTCTCGCGCGCGGTTAGGTAGCCCAAAAGATAGGGTTGCTGAAAAACGAATCCGAATTCTTCCAGTCGGAGGTGAGATCGGCCCTCGTCGGTCATTTCGGAGAGCGTGCGACCATCGTAAACCACCTCTCCCGAAGAAGGAGATTTCAGGCCACTCAAAAGGTACAGAAGCGAACTCTTCCCGCTGCCAGATGGACCCAGGATTCCTACGAATTCGTTGGGCAGAATTTCCAAAGAGGCATCGCGGACGGCGAAGACTTCGCGCCCGTGATCTTGATACTTGAGGGTTGCGGCGCGAGAGAGAAGCATCTAGACAATCCTCCTTTCCACGACGCCAATGGGGTCGAAGTTGCGGAAGCGAACAATGATGGTAGCGGCAGCCACCACCAATATGGCGACGGGGAGGGGGATGCTGTAAAGATAGGCGGTGCGGTCTAGCGAATCGAGGGCGTAGGCGCGCGGGGCCATCAGCACCGCGTCAGCGACGTTGAGAAGGCCGTAAGCCGCCAGTAGCCCCAGCAACCACCCGACGATCACCACCATGGCGGTTTCGGTGAGCACGCGGGCGAGGATCTTCTTCTTGGTAAATCCTATGGCTTGAAGGAGTCCGAACTCTACCAGGCGCTGGGATTGGTAGATATTGATAAGCATGCCCATCATGAAAGTGATGACCAGGACCAGGGTGCCGATGACGACATTCAAAATCTGATACAGAGTTTTGAACATCTCGGCGGTGTTCTTTTCGATCTGATGGTAGGCGAGAATGGCGGCGCGTTGGCCCTTGAAGTGCTTCTCGGCCCACCGGTCGAGGCGGTCTTGGTCGGCGTGGTCTTTGGCAACCACGATTCCAAGGTCAATGGGCGGGAAGTGATTGACCTTCATGTAGTCAATCGGCATGACCATGACCCACTGGCGGGTGGCAGCAATACCGACGATTTTTACGCTGAACGGCGAATAGCCCTCGTCTTTTTTCGGGCCCAGAAGTTCGGAGCCGAGTTTGAGATTCAGGTTTCGGGCAACCGGTTCACTGACCACGGCCTCGGCGGCCCCCGGAGTCGGCATGCGACCATTGAGCTCGGTCATCCCCTGCATCTTCAGGTAGTAACTCATGTCGTCGGGGGTTAGACCGAGGATGTAAAACGGCCACTTTCCGACAATGCTCTGGACTACCGTGCCGATCGTGCGGCACGTGATCACGCGACCGATGGGAACCGGGCTTTTGGCTTTGATTTCGGCGAGGATGATGGGGGTGCGGGTTGTATCACCGCGCGGCGTGACCCCGGCGAAGTTTTGGCTGTACGAGTAGATCGTGCGAATGCTTAGCGGGATGGAGTTGATCATGCTGATGATCCCGGCCACGAGCATGACCGCCATCACGATGACCGCAGTGAGAGGAATGGTTTTGGCGGCGTTGCGGCGGAGGTAAACCAGCGGAGCCAAGGGGTTTACAACTGTTCGCTTGCTCGCCATTCCCTTATTAAGAACGAGATGGCGACCGATTAGGTGCCATAGTTGTCATCCTACGATTCGCTCTGGCGATCCGCACGTCGGTAGCGGGCGAAGATTTCGTTTCCCACCGCATGGTGCTCCACTAGGTCGTAGGACTGCACTAGCGACCGGGCGAGGGCCTCGCCGTCGGCGTAGGTGGGAACATCGCGCCCGAGTTTGATTTTGGGAGCAAGGGTGAGGAAGAGTTCGTCAACCAGTCCAGTGTGGAGGAACTGGGCGTTGACTTCGCTGCCGCCGAGGATGAGTAGTCGCTCAATTCCCCGCTGTCGGAGTTGCCGGAGAAGGTCAGGAAGATCTCGGAATAGGAGATCTCCGGTTGGGCCGGCAATGTGAGATTCACCATCGGTGAGGAAACGAGACTCTTTTGGGACATCGCCGCTTTTGGAAAGCACGATGCGGATGGGCGATTGAGGGTTCCACTTGCTGGGCGTGGCACGGAGCGTTTGCGCACCGACGAGTACCGCCTGGGCATGGCGCTCGATGCGCCGCATGAGCTCGTGGTCTACGGCAGAGCCAAGATCGTGAACGCTTTCATCTCGTTCGCCGGTGAGAATTTTTCCGTCGATCGTGGTGGCCATGTTGATGAAGACATAGGGCCTATCGACAGCAGCGGACGGAAACGCGAGGGACTGATAGATGTCCCCCGCGGTTTCGGACGGGTTCATGCAGAATTGGACGACTTTAGCGGGGCGATTTTCGCCACCGCGTCGCGCAAAACTACGTACGGTTGTTCAGCCAGTCGTTCATCACCGACGAAATAGGTAGGCACGTTGTAGATGCCGGAGTTATAGGCGTCGTCATCGAACAGGACGACGTTGTCGTCAAACTGGCGGGTTTGAATGGCGTGCTGGAGCCCGGGTAGGTCTTCGATGATGCCCTCGGCGAGGCGGAGGAGGACTTCGGTTTCATTGATGTTTTCACCTCGCTCCCAGAATGCTCGATAAATGATCTCGATGTAGGCGTCACCCACCCCTACCGATTTGGCAAATTCGGCGGCTTGGTGGGCGTTGAAGGAGCGAATTCGCGGCGGGCGGGCTACCTTCGGAATTTGGACTCCGTCGGCGTAGAGAATGAAATCGAGTCGACTGGGAACCGGGGGCCGGTTGGAAGGCGGGGTGGGCGGAGGTGTCGATTCTGGCCAATCTAGACTTTCGGGCCAAAGCTCATACGCGCGCCATTCGACATGTACATCGAATTCAGCTTCTAACCGCTTCTTTTGCAGCAGGGCCACGTAGCACCAAGGACAGATGAAGTCATGGGCGACAGGTACGGTAATAGCCATGCCCCCATTAATCCCTAGCCGGTGGATGAGTCGAGGCACCGTTTTGACGGTGGGCCTAACAATCGTAGGCTGCAAGGGTCAAAACTTGGCGGGAAGTTGGCACGGGGCCCTGCCTTGGCGAAATGGTGAGGACTGCCGGATTCGGATGGTTCCGGAAGGAAAGTTTGACGTGAGCTGCCGGGATCGGGTTTCGGGCCGTACTGATGCTTGGGTGGGAACCGGAAGTTACACGAATGAGGGCGGTCGGCTTCGGTTTCAGTTTTCGGCACTGACCGAACGCGGCGTTGCCCAGCGTTTGCCTTTGCCCGAATTATCGGTGGCTTACGAAGGCAGGGGCAACACGATGGTAGTCAGGCAACCCAATTTTGAGAGTCGCTGGCAAAGACTCTGGCGCTGACGGATTACTTGTTGGCGAGCACGCCTTTCGCCCAATCGCCGAGTTTCCGGAGGGCGACCGCCTGATCGGCCGAGTTTTCCTTGTGCGTGAAATCTAGTCCGTGGCCCATGGTGGGGACGTAGAGAACCTCGACCGGAACGCCGAGCGCCCGAAGCTTGGCGGCGGGTTGCTCCACGTGGGGCTTGGGAACCCAAGGGTCCTTATCGCCATGGAGGAAAAATACGGGCGGAGTTTTGGCAGAAATGTAGTTGATCGGGCTGAACTCCTTAATTCCCTTGGGATAGTTGGGGCCCAGCGCTTTCTGCACGATTTGGTAGCTCTCGCCAGTGGGCGTCATCGGGATGGAAAGATCGACCAGCGGCGAGATGAGGCCGACCGCCTGTACGCGAGAGGTCTCCGGACCATGAACGGCCAGCCAGAGGGAAAGGTGCGCGCCGGCACTTTCTCCCGCGGCGGCAATGCGGTCGGCATTTAGGTTCAGTTCTTTGGCGTGCTTACGGAGGTAAGTGACAGCGGCTTCCACGTCATCGCGCTGGGCGGGCCAGTGGTTTTCTGGTGCAAGCCGGTAATCGAGACTGGCGACGGCAAACCCGCATCCCAAGAGGTTCCCCGCGTGGGCGGCAAGTTGCTGTCGGTTGCCACTCACCCAACCACCGCCATGTATCAGAACCAGCAAGGGAAACGGGCCTTGTCCGATTGGGGTGTACAGGTCTAGGAGGAGAGGACCCGAGGAGCGTTTGACGTAGGTAAGCGTTTGCATGCGAACGGGACGGGGCGGAAGTTTACGACCAAGATCGGGGCCGGGCGCCGGGGCTGGAGGCGCCGTCGACTGGCAACCAACTGCCAAGATTCCGGCAACCACAATCGCTATCAAATAATTGAACTTACGCATATTTCCCCATTGATTGTTCGTAAAGCCTACGGGGGCGGCGGAGTCGCCTTACCCATGGCTCCCATCATGGCACCGATGCTGGCAAACGGCGATTTCTTGATTTCCTCAATGCGAGCATCAATGAGCTTTTGCATGTCGGCAGGATATTTTCCAAACTCGATCAGAGCCGCATTCTTGGGAATCATTTGGTCGGTGAGCGACTGGCGAACAGAGAGGCCATCGGCGAACAAGAAGGTGAATTCATAGATGGTGCGTTCGCCCCGCAGCATTTTGGGCATTTTTGGCATCGAGGTGGCGATGGCCGAGGCGAATTCTTTCTGGCTCATCATGAATTGCATCATCGCCATCTCGTCAAGTCCAGCCGTTCCCAATCCCAATTCAGAATCTTGGCCCTCCGGGATAACCAGGCACGGTTCTTTCGATATGGCGACGGTTACGGTGGCGTCGTTTGGTAGCCCGTTCGGTAAGGCTTCGGTGGGCTCGTCTTTGTAGTCAATTCCACCTCCGGGCATGAACGCTGACATCATGTCGGCATAGGCGAACTTTGAGCGGGGCTTGCCCCGGTCCGCACGTAAAGACGACGGAGCGCCGTACACCATGCTGACCACCGGTCGGTTATCGAAAGAAGCCAGCGGAAGTGTTTCGCCAGCCGCCAACCTTTGCCCAACCAGGGGATTGATTCGGTGATAGAACCGGAGAAGATCCCAGGAAGTTTGTCCGGTAATACCGTTGGTGCTGACATTTGGAAGGAACGCCGTCAGGTAGGCGGTGAATATCGTGCCGCTTCGGTTATCCGGGTTCACGGCGGCAAACGCGGCGAGCTCATTAAGGCTTACGTTCCCTTCCGGCGATGCTGACTGAAGCAGTTTTGCGAACGCCGTGCGATCGGTCTGAATCGCTCGAGACGTGTCTTCGTCCGACGGACGGATGAGGAGGTAGTCAGTGCTCGGCTCCAGGGTGTAGTCCGCCCCGGTTTCGACGGATTTCTTAACCTGTTCAACGGTCATCTTCTGGTTGATGAGACCCGCCAAAAACCCTCCGGCTTCATCGTTGAGGCATGCGATGATGGGCTTTTTCTCATTTTTCGCGTAGGCCAAAAATTCATCGGTGGCGGACAGCGATAGCGGATCGTTGTTCACAACATCCAATATTCGAGCTTTTACGGCGGGATCGATCGGCTTGGGCTTGGTTACCTTGCCAGATTCAAAACTTGGGCGAAGACTGGCGAACGCGAGTGAATCGGCGCTGTAGGTGACTGGCGTTGCCTTTGCGGCACCGGTGGCGCCTTTCCCAGTGATTTCTTCAGCGGCTTCCTGCATGCCAGCCATCCAGCCCGAATCAAGTGTCGTATCGGCGGAGCCGACGATCATGCCTTTCTGATCGTAAAGCCTTAGCTCTGCCCTTTGACCGCCAAAAATTGATTGTTCGGATATGACCATGATGGCTTTGCTGTAGCCGTAGATCGGACGGCTTTGACGGGCCATCATTTCCTTCATCTCCGGAGTCATGAACGCAGCCATCGCGGCGTTATCGGCGTCGTTGGTGCTTTGCACGGGAGTTAGGGTCGCGTTGTGCTCTTTGATGAACGCGGCGATGTAGTT
>CANFJD010000104.1 GCA_947447315.1 Fimbriimonadaceae bacterium | reverse complement strand
GCCACGAAGACGTTTAATTTCACCATCACCGCTCCGGCGACGGTTGGTACGTTCAACTTCATCTGGCAGATGCGCAAGATGAGTACTCCTGCCGTGAGCTTCGGTGACATCACCCCGAATGTAGCGATCACAACCAAGACCGGAGAAAACGCCACGTTTGTGAGCCAAACCGTCTCGACCACCATGAACTCGAACGTGTATTACACGTGCAATGTCACGGTGAAGAATGCCGGTAGCACGACGTGGGACGCGACCAATTACCGGCTGGCCAGCATTAAGCCCACCAGCAACACGCGCTGGGGAATCAGCCACGTTAAGTTGTTAACCGGCGAAACCGTTGCTCCCGGGGCCACCAAGAGCTTCACCTTCCAAGTGAAAGCGCCGGCAACTCAGGGAGCCACTGACTTCCAGTGGCAGATGCGAAAGACATCCGCCCCCGTTGGAAACTTTGGTGAAGCAACGCCGAACGTATCGGTGAATGTCGTCTTGGGTGATCAAGCCCAGTTCATCAGCCAAACCGTTCCTGGCACAATGTCGAAGGGAGTGACATACAATGTCTCGATCACCCTTAAGAACACTGGTACAACCGCGTGGGACGACGTGAACTATCGGCTGATGAGTCAAAATCTCTTGGGCAATAACACGTGGGGCAAAACCAACGTGAAGTTGGCTCCGGGAGAAACAGTTGCCGTCGGTGCCACCAAGGTCTTTAACTTCACGGTAAAGGCTCCTGCCGTCGCCGGAACCTACAACTTCCAGTGGCAAATGCGAAAAACCTCAGTGCCGGTTGCAAGCTTTGGTGATCCTTCCACGAACGTCGCGGTCGTCGTCAACTAAAGCAACCACCCGAGTGGCTCGGTCGTTTATGCGATCGGGCCATTTTTATCATTGACCCTTTCTCAAAAGCGCCTAGATATGCCATAATTCATGGCCCGGAGGATCCTGACCACTTTGATTTACGTAACCGTACAACCTAATGAGTCCATCGACAGTGCCCTGAAGCGCTTCAACATGAAGATGCAACAGAGCGGCCTGCTACGAGAACTGAAAGAGCATTCGCACTACGAGAAGCCGAGTGAGAAGCGACGACGCATGGCACGACGCCGCATTCCCCGCTCCTGACTTTTCTGCAATCCTCAGAACTCCATTTTCGGGGTCGTATGACCCTTCCGATTCCCTCCGGAATCTAACCGGCAAGAAAGCAGCCGGGTTCTTACCGATAAGTATCACTTACCGATTTGAGCTTGATGACGCGCTTGCCAACCTATGGAACCTCCCTCTGAACACCAAATAGAAACCGCGGTAGATCCCTCGTTTACAAACGTGAACGAGGGTCAGCTCGCTGCGATTCTTTCGCACGTTCTAAAGGCGGAGCGATTGCCCAGCGGATCCGCTTCTATCGCAATCGTGACCGATCCGGAAATTCGAGAGCTCAACCAGAGGTTTCGCGGCGTTTCCGCACCAACCGACGTCTTAACGTTCGTTGACGGTTATTCCTCCCACCTTGCCGACATTGCCATCGCCTATCCCACGGCTGCGCGACAGGCCGAGATGCGAGGAGTTGATGTGCAAGACGAACTCGCGATGCTCACGATCCATGCCGGTCTCCATGTTGCTGGTTACGACGACGAAACCGAGCCAGACCAACGGCGAATGGTGGCCCGAATGAATGAAATCGCCGCCGTAACCGGTGTTTCTCCGGATGCCGACTGGTGGTCTCGTCACTATGGCCGGGAGGAAGCATGAGGATTGTCAACCGCGCTTCCAACCTACTCGCGCCGTTTAAAGTGGCGGTGAGCGGAATTATCTTTACCTTCCGCACGCAGCGGCACATGCGATTCCACCTTTACGTGGTGTTGGTCGTCCTCACCCTGGGTGTTCTGGTCGACCTTCAGTTGCGGGAAATGCTCGTGCTGTTGTTCACCATTTCGCTCGTGGTCGTGGCGGAGATGTTTAACTCTGCCATCGAAGCCGTGGTAGACCTTGCCAGCCCAAACTACCACCCCATGGCAAAGTTTGCCAAGGACATCGCCGCCGGGGCGGTACTCGTAACCACGATGGTCGCGCTGGTGGTTGGCGCACTCTTGATTGTCGGCGAAGACCGCTGGGAGGCCATCAAGGTCAATTTATCGTCCGAAAATCTTGGCCTCACGTTCCCCTTACGGCTCATTATCGGAGCCGCCATTCTGTTTTTTGCGGTCGTGGTTGGTAAGGGTCTCGGCAAGCGCGGAACCGTCTTGCAGGGCGGGCTGGTGAGTGGTCATGCCGCGTACGCGTTCTTCTTCGCGTTCGCGGTGCCTTTCGTCACCGAAAATGTCCTCGCCAGCTGCTTGGCGATTTTGTTGGCCTGTATCGTCGCCCAAAGCCGATACGAAGCCAAGATTCACTCTATTTTCGAGCTCGTACTGGGGGCGGGCGTGGGCACGCTCCTCGCGTTAGTGATCTTCGGTTCATGGGTGCATTAATGGACGAATCGAGGTCGGTCGGTTTATGATTCCCGGTACCACGGCAGGGGTTGGCAAACTCCTCAGCTTCACGTTCCTGCCAGGCGTGGGCATCCTGACCTGGTGGACAATTGGAACCTCACTTGGACAGGTGACCTCTCCCACGACCGATAGCGCTCCCGTTTTTCTGGTAATTCTGGGCATTCTCTGTCTGATCGTGCTGAACGGCCTTTTCGTAATGGGTTCGGTGGCCATAGAATCTATCCGCCCGTTTCTGATTCGGCACTCCAAAGATCATGACGAAGCCGGATATCGCCGCTTGGAGCGGTTGATGGACGAGAAAGCGGGATATGTCGCTGCGGCCACCGTAGGTAGTCACCTTTGTCGTATCGGGATCATCGGTGGCAGTTTCCTAATGGCGGATGATTTGGCGGTCGTCATTTTTCCGCATGCTGGTACGACAGTCGGGTTCCTGCAGCTTCTTTCGGCCGCCCTCATCATCGCAATCCCAGCGGAAATCATCAACCTAATCGCCGGTGAGTTGGTGCCGAAAAGCATTGCCAGCTTGCATCCCATCCGCACGGCGACACGACTGTACGGTTTCCTCACCGCTTCCCGATCCGTCCTCGTGCTCTTCACTTTTCCAGTGGAAGCGGTCGCCAACGCGATTGCCCGCCGATTCGGTGGAACGGCGACTTTCTCGATGCCCAATCAGACGGAGGAAGAGATCAAGAACCTCGTAGAATCGGCTGAGCAATCCGGAGAAATTGAGCGCGATGAGCGAGAGCTGCTCCATTCCGTATTCAGTTTTACCGACACCATCGCCCGAGAAGTGATGACTCCGCGAGTGGATCTTGATGCGGTTTCAGCAGACACTCCGGCGACTGAGTTGGTGCAGCTCATCAAAGAGTCTGGACACAGTCGCATCCCGATTTATGAAGGTACGGACGATCAGATTGTCGGAATCATCCACGCTAAAGACCTTCTGATGGCGATGCTCTCGGACAAACCGGTTTCCATCCGGGGACTCATGCGGGCGCCGTATTTTGTCCCAGAAAATAAAAATCTACAGCAACTTCTCAGTGAGCTACGCACCAATCGCGCCCAGATGGCTATCATCCAGGACGAATTCGGTGGAACCAGCGGGATTGTCACGATTGAAGACATCGTGGAAGAGCTGGTAGGCGATATCGTCGACGAATACGATGAGGAAGAGCCGAGCGTGCTGGCCAAAGATGACGGCTGGTCGGTCGAAGGTCGCACCCACTGGGAAGATCTTAATCGTTCCATCGGCAGCGAATTTGAATCCGAAGAATTTGACACTATTGGTGGCTACGTCTTCGGACTCTTTGGCCGCCAACCGTCTGCCGGGGAGACAATGGATGTGGACGGTTGGCGATTTACGATTACCGAAACCGACGGGAGAAGAATCTCTCGTTTGCATGTGGGGATCATCCCGGCGGACACCGAAGTTCCGGCGACCGCCGATCTGGCTTACGGCTAATCTAGCGACCTTTTTTGGCGGTCGGAGCGCAGAGGATCCCGTAAAATGCGGCGGCCGGTCCCAGGTTCTGATGAACCGTGAACTCACTTGCAAGTGGGCTATTTCGATTATCGAACCACTGTTCGCTCCCCGGCCACTTGCTAATGTCGGGATACACGGTTTTGTAGGCCCACGCCAGATCCCATGGCCCCGCTCCATAAGTTTTATCGCGCCGCCACGGGCCGTACGGAACTAGTCCAGGCTGAAACTTGCCCTGTCCATTTGCCCACGCGTCCAGGTGGAAAATCTGCTTTGGGGAGCGTGAGCCCAAACCGGTAACCCACGTTGTATTGAGCGCGTTCGTGCCGGAGAAAAAGTCGGCGGTTGTGAGCATGGCGGCGCGGTACCGATTGGCCTTCGCTGGAGCCGAGATCGCCGTCAGTTTCCAGGCAACCGCCAGTTCCGGCACCAACGGTGTGGATTGCTGTCCCACCAACATGGGGAAGTAAAAATCTCCCCCCCATCGCAAAGCCCGCTTCTCCGCGTTTCCGATCCCATTTTGGTCGGCCGTGGCCAGCATCGCGCCACGCAAGCGATCAAGAGTGGCCGGAGTCCCGGCCGCTCCTAGCGTGTAAAGCGCTATCCCTGGAAAAAGAGAAGAATCCAGCACCGAAGTTGACGATATTGCTGCAGAATCCTTTACTACTTGAGACTCGAATTCAGCCGAACCGGTGAGTCGGAATAGCGCGGCCGCTGCGTACAATCGGTGACCTTTGACTGAACTTTCGTCTCCTGCCAGAGTGTTCTTGATTGCCCAAGAATAGCTCTCACGCGCTTCTTTTGCCCAATCAATCCCGGACGGATCGGTAAGTCTGTGTTGGCGGAGAAGATAAGCAATCTGAGCTGCTGCTCCCGCGTAGCGAAACGTGCTGACTGGGTCTTCCCCGCTTGCTACCCAAGTGCGATCCACATCCTCCCAACTTCCTCGAAGTACTCCATTCGGACCCGCGTCACTTCCAAAAGCGTCGCCGCATATTCGAAGTCCAATTCCGCCGGTTCCATATTTCTTCGTGAGCAATTCTTCTCGTAGCCGGTAGCAGAACCGAGGCAGCCACATGGCCTCATCCACAATATCCGGGATGCCGTTGCCGCTTTCGGGAATCTTCAGTTCACCATCACTGAAGTTATTTGGCGCAATTTCGTACGCCAGCAAGAGCTCGAAAGCAATCCGCAGATGCGTGTCGTAAGAATCCCAGTCGCCGGCATCCTGGTACCAACCACTCACATCCAAATCGCCCTTGATCGCCTGCTCCAATT
Source organism: Fimbriimonadaceae bacterium (assembly GCA_947447315.1). Lineage (GTDB taxonomy): Bacteria > Armatimonadota > Fimbriimonadia > Fimbriimonadales > Fimbriimonadaceae > Fimbriimonas. Next base: position 3,304 of record CANFJD010000104.1, on the reverse strand, counting down.
TGGTTTTATCCCCGCCTTCCGAGCCCCAATCCTGGAACCGTAGGGACGTGTATTTCAGCCTGCCTTTGAATCCCGGTGTCAATTGCGAGTTATGCGGAGCCGGGCGAACAAAGGGAGTGTAAGGTGCGGTTAAGGCGATGCCAGACCGATTATGGAAAAGCGCCCGAGTAACCGATTGGAATGGTGCCCGATAGACGTCTGGCCCAACCGCGAACGGGAACGAGCAACCAATGCCCTCCACCGCCAGTCGATACCGCCCGATCGTTTTCAGCCCGCTGAAGTCACATTCGTAAACATCCGCTCCCTGAAAATTTCCGCCGGGCGTATCGTTGGTTTGCCCAGTTTCAACTTGCGATTTGGGCGCCCGGAGCGCCAATTTTCCTTCCAGCACTTTTTGCCCTGACTTTGCGTCGACCACCCAGAACTTCTTGCCTGCATAGTCCGAAAGGTCTAAACCTCCTTGGTCTCCCAGCCAATGGTAAACGTAGCCAAATTTGGTTGGAGCATCGGGCACGTAACCCACTTGATTCACATGGACCGCCTCCGATCTGAGTTGAGTCTCATCAAATTTGAACCGAAAATTTTCTCCGTTCGTCGCTAAAGAACCGGTTGCCACCGTATAGGTTTTGCCCGATGTCAGCGGCGTTGAGAAGGTTAAGTACAGCCAATGCTCCTTCGTGTGGTCCGGCCGATCGTTTTCGAAATGGTCGCCCACCCAACGGTCTGTAAACCAGGCAAAATCGGTGCCTTTTGATTTTCGCCCCACTTTGGTCGGTGTTTTGGCCGTGCCAAACGCCGGATCATCCAGGCTGGTAATCGTGTAGCTAGTCGTCCGGACTGCGGCGACCGTGTCCAATGGAGTGATCACGACTATGTCGTCGTTATTCACCTGACCTTTTCCGTGGTGCTTCACGTAGCCCTCGTTAAAGTGCACCATCACAATCCGGTCAGTAAGCGGCAAAACCTCGGTGACCTCGGCCGCCGGCGCGGATTGAGATAACGCACCCAAACCAGCCACAAGCCCATACATTGGCAACTTCCCCATGCAATTTTGGACGGAGCCTCAACCTAACCGCGTTCCGCTTCGACGCATCAAAACTGTATGAGTACAGATCATTTTAATTTTCATGTCACCAGTTCACCCTCTACACAGATGCTCGATGCCGTTCTCGGAGTACTCGGTCGCCAGATAGAATAGTCAGGTGGCTACCACGGGATTCGCAATTACAAACCACCCTTCCTCGGAAGACGTCGTGCTCAATATTTTTGGCGATCAGGTGACCATTAAGGTCTCCGGCGACCAAACTGCGGGAACCCTCACCGTGATCCATTCCGCGACGCCACCGTCCGGTGGCCCGCCACTTCATCTGCATTCGAGCGATGCCGAAGTGTTCTACATCATAGACGGCACCTTCCTGTTTGTTTTGGATGACGAGCGACACGAGGTAAGTGCTGGCAGCACCGTCTTCATCCCCGCTGGAACGCGACACCAGTACCAAAATGTGGGGGAAACTTTCGGTAATTTGCTAATCGTCTTGGCGCCGGCCGGCTTAGACAATTTCTTTGTGGAACTAGATGCCCTTTTGAAGCAAGGTTCAGAGCCAGATATGCCCGCCATTGCGGCGCTTCACGCCAAATTCGGAATGGAACTTCTAGGTCCACCGCTCGCCATGCAAGGCTGATCGGCTCCGCCCGGTCAATCGCCACCTGGAATAATTCGAATCTTCCCTAGCATGCGACGTAAATAATGCGCCATAATATGCACGGCCTGGGGGTATAGCTCAGTTGGGAGAGCGATTGCATGGCATGCAATAGGTCAGGGGTTCGAATCCCCTTACCTCCACCAATCAACAGATTTGATGTTTACGAGGCCGTTTTCAACGGTCTCGTTTTCATTTTGAGTAGCCGTTTCCGCCAGATTTAGCATCAAATCGAATGCTTCGAACAGCTCTACTTCGAGTTTTCCATCCACCCAAGAAGAGTTCGAGAGCATGAATTGGAGTAGCTCCCGCTTCTTCTCCGAATTCGCGTTTTTGAACCTAAGATGGGCGGTTGAGGCCAGTTCGAGAATTCTCATCGCTTCATCGACGGAAGTCGGCTCGGCGCGGTCAATCGCGGCAAGTTCGAGTTGAAGTTCTGTGATGCGAGATTCCCACTTGGCGCGAGTCTCGCGGTAGAACTCGGCGGAAACATCGCCATCGAGCTTGTCCATGTAGAGTTTCTCCAGCCGAGTTCGGATAGTCGAGATTTCTTGGCGGATCGCCCCCTCGCGCTTGGCTCGCTTCTGGTGGCGATCCTTATCTGCCTCCTTTAAGCCCTGCTGAATCCAGCCGAATACCTCGTTCGGAACTGTGAGACGCTTCAGTAAATCCGAAAATGCTTCCGTGATCTTCGCTTCTGAAATGTACGGGCGGCCACATGCGGCTCTCCGCTCGCCGGTGCAGTGGTAGTACACATATTTGCCTTTCTTCAGCTCGCCCGTCATCACCTTGCCGCACTGACACCGAATCATTCCCCGATAGGTGAAATCCATGCTTCCGTAGCCGGTGTTGTTTTGACCCCGGCCCGTTCTCACCGCTTGAACTCTGTCCCAAATCTCCTTCGTGACTAGCGGTTCATGAACTCCCAGAGTCTCTTGGCCATTCCACCGAATAACCCCGTAGTAGGCCGGGTGCTTCAGAAGTTGGTCAATCGCACTCTTGGGCAAGTGAAGACCCTTTTTCGAAGTAACGCCAATCTGGCGAGCAAACTTGGTCAGGGTTTCGAGCGAGTGCCGACCGCTAGCGTATTCGTGGAACAGTTCACGCACGAGGTGCGCCCTAGCTGGATCGGGAACAATGGTCTTTCGCTTCGTGCCTGGTTCTAGAGCATTGAGATATCCAAGCGGCGCATGGGTGGGATAGATGCCTTGCGCGGCCTTCTCATTCAGTCCTTTGCGGATTTCCTCGGAAAGGTTGTCCACGTAATTCTTCGCCATGAGGACGCGAATGCCGTGCATGAATTTGTCTTGGCTCTTCGACGACTCACCGATGACCATGCTGTCCTTCACGAAGTGAAGCTCTACGCCAAGGTGATCCACCTTCACGTAGTCGGCGAAGTTCCGGTACAGCCGGTCTACTTTCTCAACGAGGATGACGTGGCCGGGATTCGCTTCTAGAAACTTGAGCATGGAGCCGAAGGCTTTCCGCCCGGACTGCTTGGCCGTTTCGGCTTCGGTGAACTCACGAACAACATCGACTTGTTGCTCCGCCGCATAGGCCCTCAGCAGGCGAAGCTGGGCATCGACGCTAAAGCCTTCGGCTTC
>CANFJD010000103.1 GCA_947447315.1 Fimbriimonadaceae bacterium | reverse complement strand
GTGGTGGGAGCGACGTTTGGTTACTCCCAGCTGTGGACGGTATTTCTCACTTTTCCGCTGATGATTGCGGTGCAACTGATGTGCGCGCGGATGGCGCTGGTGACCGGTGAAGGACTATCGGGCACGATTGGTCAGTACGCCAACCGGCGGTTGCTTTGGTTTGCGTGCGTGTTGCTAGTGATTGCGAACACGGTGAACATTGGGGCGGACTTTGCGGGGATGGCGGAGGCGTTGGAGATGGTGACGCACGTGCCCCGATTGATTTGGCTGCCGGTGATTGCCGGGGGCTTGATCGCGACTCTAGTATTTAGTAGTTACCGGGCACTAGCGAGCATTTTGAAGTGGCTGACGCTGGTGCTGTTTTCGTACGTCATCGCGGCATTATTGGCGCGACCGGATTGGCTGGCGGTTTTGCGGGCGAGTTTCATTCCGCAGATTCAGTTGAACGCCAATTATCTTTCCGCGCTGGTGGCTATTTTGGGGACCACGATCACCCCATATATGTTCTTTTGGCAGGCTTCGCAGGAGATTGAGGAGGAAGCGGCCCAGGGTATGGAGTCGGTGGAATCGCGTCGCGGCTCTACTCCGGCTCAGTTAAGGGATGCCGCCCGCGATGTGGTTTCGGGGATGGCGTGGGCGGGAGTGACGATGTTTTTCATCATTGTCACCACGGCGACTACGCTTCACGTTCCGGGCGGAGCTATGCATCCGATCGAGACGGCCCAACAGGCGGCAGAAGCGCTGCGGCCGTTGGCGGGAGACGCGGCGTATTTGCTGTTCACCCTCGGAATTGTGGGGACGGGCTTACTGGCGATCCCAGTTTTGGCGGGATCAGCCGGATATGCGGTGGCGGAAGCGATGCATTGGAGAGCGTCGTTGAACGATAAGCCGCGAGTGGGTTGGCAGTTTTACTCGATCGTGGTTCTCGCGATTGTGGTGGGTGCGCTGTTCAACTTCCTTCATATCAGCGCGGTAAAGGCCCTGTTTTACGCGGCGATCCTGAACGGGGTGCTGGCGGTGCCGCTGGTGGCGATCGTGACGCGGCTTACCAGTGATCCGCGGATCATGGGCGAGAGTCGGAATCCGAAATGGTTGTCCCGGCTGGGTTGGGCCACCACTGGGATTATGGGAGTGGCGGCGGCGGCAATGATTGTGAGCGGATTTATGCCGAATTAGGTTGGCCGGAGCGTGTATGATGCCCATCAATGAGTGTCGAACCCGCTGAATTTCAGTTGCCAGCCGAGTTGATCGAGGCTTACCGTCGGGATGGATTCGTTAAGGTGCCGGGGTTGCTTTCTCGGGATGAGGCGTTTCGCTATCGCGAAGCGGCGTTGATTGCCTCGGAGAAGTTTCCGAAGCTGAGCAGTTACAGCATTTTCGACCAGAACGTGAATATTTGGCGGGTGGATGAGACGATGCGGACTCTTACCCTGTTGCCGAAACTTCAATCTTGGGCTAGGCAATTGGCGGGGGTACCGCTTCGCTTATGGCACGACCAGATTCTCACGAAGCGACCGCATAATCAGGCGCCGACGGAGTTTCATCAGGATCAGCCCTACTGGCCGCATGCCGAGAGTCCAAACTCGATTTCGGCTTGGATTGCATTGGGTGATATTCCGGTGGAGCGGGGCTGCATGACGTTTATTCCCCAGATGCAGCATCGAAATGATTTGCCGATGCAGAACCTGGGCGATCCGCGCAGCCTATTTGAGATCTGCCCCGAGATGATTTATGAACGGCGCGTGACTTTGCCACTGCAGGCGGGAGACGTTACTTTTCACCACGGTCGTTGCCCGCACATGGCGAATGCAAATGCCACGGACGAGGCGCGGGTGGCTCACGCGGTGATCATGATGGATGCGGGGGCTGTGTTTAACGGCGTCGGTCACGTGGTGACGGATCCGTTGGGTTTGGAAGCGGGGACACTTTTGGCGGGAGAGCTTTTCCCCGCAATTTAGTCGAGAAAATTCGGAGATAATACGACCGTGCAACTCACCGTCGAGCAGATTCGATTTTTCCACCTAAACGGTTTTCTTTCTATCACCACGCCCGTTACCGACGACGCGGAGCTGGCTTGGATGCGGGAAGTTTATGATCGCATGTTTGCCGAACGGGCCGGTCGGGAAAGTGGGGACCAGTTTGATCTGGCGGGATCGGACGAAGAAGGGAAAGAGGCTTCGTTGCCGCAGATTTTGAACCCGGCCAAATATGCGCCGGAGCTGACGGAAGGGAAGTATTTGGGCGTGATTGCGGAGATTGCGAAGCAGTTGTTCGGTCCCGAGGCCGGGGCGGGGATTGCACACGCGATTTTTAAGCCGGCGGGGATGGGAGCGCCGACGCCTTGGCATCAGGACGAGGCGTACTGGGATCCGAGCCAGCAGTACCAAAACGCGAGCATTTGGATGCCTTTGCAAGAGGCTTCGATTGAGAACGGTTGCCTGTGGTTTATGCCGGGTAGCCACGAATGGGAAGTGACGGAGCACCGTCCGATTGGTGGCGATGTGCGTGTGCACGGATTGGAGATAGTGAATTTGGATTTGGTCAAGGATGCGGTGGCGTGTCCGCTGCCAGCGGGCGGCATTACCATTCACCGCAACCGAACGGCGCACTACGCGGGAGCCAATACATCCTCCGTGCCGCGGCGGGCGTTGATTTTGGGGACCGGCTTAGCTTCGCACCCTTATCCGGGCCACCGTAGCTTCCCTTGGAATGAGATCAAGCACACCGCCCGGGATGAACGGGCAAAAGCGGCGGCCGGTTAGCCCACGATGCCCATCCGCTTCCTTAGCCGCTTGACCGCTCCGGAGCGGTCAGAGCGGACAAATCTCCACTTGGGAATGGCGCTATCGCTGGTAGCGGGGGCACTGAATGCGGGTGGATTTTTGGCGGTGGGGCAGTACACATCGCACATGACCGGGATTGTTTCGTCGGTGGCCGATAACTTGGCCCTGGCGAAGGGTACGGCGATCTTAGCGGGACTGGGATCTTTGCTGGCGTTCATTTTGGGGGCGGCGACGACGGCGATTTTGGTCAATCGGGCGCGGCGGCACGAGTGGGCCAACTTGTACTCCGCGCCTTTGGCCCTCGAGGCATTCTTATTGCTGACCTTTGGCGTGGTCGCGGCCGTGGGGAGTCGCCTGGCGATGCCGACGGGAGTGTTGGTTTTTCTGACCGTCGCATTGCTGTGTTACGTGATGGGTCTTCAGAATGCCCTCATCACGAAGATCTCCAACGCGGAGATTCGGACCACGCACGTGACGGGTTTGGTGACTGATGTGGGGATCTCGATTGGGCGAGCGATTTACCAGCGTGGAAATCGGTTTGATCTGGATGACGAGACAGTTTTAGGGCAGCGGCAACGATTTCGCACCCAGGTCTCTCTGATCGGGTGCTTCTTTGCAGGCGGGGTGATGGGTGCGTTTGGGTTTAAGTACGTGGGGTATCCGATGGTGATTCCGTTGGCAGCCGTGTTGGCGACCATCGCGCTCGCACCACGATTCCGATCCGTTGATTGAGAATATTCAACAAGGGGTGCGAAATACCGCTGAAACTTGTAGACTAGCGCGCAATGCTATTCCCCTGGCTCGTGCCGTCGATGTCGCCGGAATCGTCGATCCGTCCTATCCAACTGAAGTGTGAAGCACTTCCGAATCCCGCTGGAATTGCGACTGATCAGCCCCGACTCAGCTGGAAACTGGACGCAGCGCAGGCGGGCCGCTTTAACCTGCGGCAATCGGCGTTTCGCGTGATTGTGAGCAGTACCGAGGAAGCGGCGAACCGGAACCTCGGTGACCTATGGGATTCAGGGTCGGTGACTTCCGACAACACGATCGATATTCGGTACGCCGGAAAGGCGCTGAGCTCCGGTCAACCCGCTTGGTGGCGCGTGCAGGTGACGGATCAGGACGGCGCGGTTTCGGGGTGGAGTCCGGTGGCGCGTTGGTCGGTCGGATTATTAAATGCCAGTGATTGGAAGGCCCAGTGGATTGGATTTGACAAGCCTTACGCGAGCGCCACGCGACCAGAATCGCTTGGATCGGCTTCGTGGATTGCCCCGGCCGGTCCGTCGGGAAACATGGCGGTTGGAGTAGCGGATTTATTTGCTAGCGTCACGGTAGGAGCCGGGCTCACCTCGGCTAAGTTTCAGATCACCGGCGACGATGCGGTGGAGCTGAAGGTGAATAACAAGGTAGCGCTGCCCAGTAACCCAGAGACGGATTCTTGGCGAACCGTGCGTGAGGTGGACATGGCCAAGTTGCTTAACCAAGGTGTCAATGAGATCCATGCGCGACTGACCAATACCGGTGATGCGGGAGGTCTAATCGGGCGATTGGTGTTGCGCTATAGTGACGGTCGGGTGGAAACAGTGGTCACCGACGGGAGTTGGTACACGCAGAGTGGAGCGGGAGCGAAGACACCGGCCCGAGTGATTGGTGCGTACGGAATAGCGCCGTGGGGGAAAGTTGGATCGACCGCGCGACTGCTTCCGGCGCCGCGACTGTTGGCTAAGGATTTCACGGTGGCAAAGCCCATTCGACGGGCGACTCTCTACGGCAGCGCGCTGGGGCTGATTGAGCTGAACCTGAATGGCAAGCGAGTGAGCGACGACCTGTTTACGCCGGGATGGACCGACTATACGAAGCGGGTTTATTCGACGGCCTACGATGTGACGACGATGCTGAAGCAGGGCGCGAACGAGATTGGGGCGCTGCTGGGAGATGGCTGGTATTCGGGCTACGTGGGTTACGGCGGAAACCGCGACCACTACGGAAAGAAGACGCGGGCCCTGGTGCAGTTGAATATCGAATACGCGGACGGCAGCACGGCGGTGGTAGCGAGCGACCCTACGTGGCGGGCGTCGACGGGGCCGGTGCTAGAGAGCGACTTTTTGATGGGCGAGCGCTACGATGCTCGACTTGAAAACACGTACCGAAATTGGTCGGCTGTGGACACCGGGACGGAAGTTAACCCGATGGTTGAACCGTTCCCTGGGCAACCCGTGCGCCGTTATGCGACCCTAAAAGCCAAGTCGGTAACGCCGCGCGGCAAGGATGTTTACATCCTCAACTTTGGGCAGAACCTCGCCGGGTTTGCGCAACTGAAGGTGCGGGGTAAAGCGGGGCAGACGGTGAAGTTGCGATTTGCGGAGCGATTGAGTCCCAACGGCGACATTTACACCACCAACCTGCGCGGGGCGCGAGCGACTGACGAATACACGCTTCGCGGAGAGGGCCTTGAGACGTGGGAGCCAAAGTTTACGTTCCACGGCTTTCAGTACGTTGAAGTTTCGGGTTTGGGCCATCGTCCCGGTGCGGACGAGGTGACGGCGGTCGCGATTAGTAGCGATACCCCGACGGTCGGAACGATTGAGACCGGCGATGCGATGATTAATCAGTTGGTTCAAAACGCTTGGTGGACGCAGCGGATGAACTTTATCGATATTCCGACCGACTGTCCGCAACGGGACGAGCGGCTAGGATGGACGGGTGACGCGCAGGCTTACGTACGGACCGCCGCAATGCTGACGGATGTGCATCCGTTCTTTACTAAGTGGCTGGTTTCGCTAGACGACGGGCAACGGGCCGATGGTCAGTTCCCGATGGTAGCGCCGGTGAAGGTGGCGGGCGATGACGGCGGTCCGGCATGGGCGGATGCGGGCGTGATTTGCCCGTGGACGATCTACGACGTTTACGGTGATCGCGAACTGTTAGCGCAGCACTATCCGCAGATGAAGAAGTTTGTGGAGTTCTGCCGTAATCGTTCGACGGCAGAGCTGTTGCCCCCGGCGCAGTTCCACTGCTTCGGCGACTGGTTGAACATTAATTCGCCGACGCCAAACGAGGTGATCTACACGGCTTACTTCGCGGGATCGTCGCGAATCGTAAGTCAGGCGGCAGCGGCGCTGGGGAACACGGCCGATGCGGCGGCTTACAGTGACCTGTACCAACGGGTTCGGGCAGCTTTCCGGAAGACGTATGTTTCTGATGGCGGAAAGGTGGCGGGCGATTCCCAGTGCGCCTACGTTCTGGCGTTGCAGTTCGACCTTTTGAATCCCGCGGAGGCGGCGGATGCCGCCAAGCGATTGGTGGCAGACATTGAGAAACGGGGATGGCACCTATCGACCGGCTTTGTGGGAACGCGGGACATCATGCACGTGCTCAGCAAGATCGGGCGAAACGATGTGGCTTTCCGATTGCTGCACAACACGACGTTCCCCAGTTGGGGCTTTACGATCAAGAACGGCGCGACCAGCATTTGGGAGCGATGGGACGGTTGGACGCCCGAAAAGGGATTCCAGGATCCAGGCATGAATTCGTTCGCACACTATGCGTTTGGCGCGGTAGTCGGTTGGATCATGGCGCAACCGGCGGGGATTACGAATACCGAGCCTGGCTTTGGCCGAATTAAGGTGGCCCCGCAGATCGATCCGAAACTGCGTTGGATGAAGGCCAGTTACGACAGTGTGCGCGGCAAGGTTGTCTCCCACTGGCGCATTGATGGAAAGCGACTCACTATGTACGTAACGGTTCCGCCCAACGTGCAGGCAGAGATCCACGTCCCGGCAACGGATGTGAACGCCACGGGTGGATTGAAGGGAACTGGCGGCGTCTTCACCGCTGGGTCTGGCCAGTACACGTTTACGGGCAATCTTCCGGCTGGCACTTCTCGCTGATGACGAACGCATCGCCCAATCTGCTGGAGATATCGGGGATCACCAAATCTTACGGTGGTCCTCCGGCGCTGCGGGCGGTGGATTTGACTCTCGCGGCGGGAGAAATTCTGGCGGTTTGCGGCGAAAACGGAGCCGGGAAATCGACCCTCAATAAGATTCTTTCCGGATCCATTACGGCGGATTCGGGTGAGATTCGAATGGATGGGAAGCCCTTAGTCATCAGGTCCGTTGCGGATGCGGAAGCGGCTGGGATTGCCATTGTTCACCAGGAGTCGGTGGCGTTTCTGTCGCTAAGTGCGACCGACAACCACCAGATCATGCGGGAGCCGACGCGGATCGGCGGCCTGTGGCTGGATCGGCCGGAAATGCGGCATCGAACGGTGGCGTCGCTGGCGGCCGTGGGCGAGGATTTTGATCCCGATTTACCGCTCGAGGCGCGGAGCGTGGCGCAGCGGCAGATGGTGGCGATTGCCCGGGCGGTGGATGCCAAATGTCGCGTGCTGATTCTGGATGAGCCGACCGCATCACTTTCGGCCCGGGAGACCGAAGCGCTCTTTAACGTGATCCAGAAGATGCGCCGGGATGGCGTTTCGATTGTGTACGTGAGCCACCGGTTGGAGGAGATCTTTGCGTTGGCGGACCGGGTGGCGGTGCTACGGGATGGGCAGTTGGTGGCGACCAAACCGATTGCGGAGACCAGTCCCGAGGATTTGATCCGCCAGATGGTGGGTCGGGATGTAGAACCGACGGCGGGGTCTGTTCGAGAGCGGACGGATGGCCCGGTGGCTTTGCGCGTGAAAGGCTTGGGGCGCGGAACCGCATTTCGCGATGTGAGTTTTTCCGTTCGTCAGGGCGAGATCCTGGCGCTTTCGGGACTGGTAGGAGCCGGTCGGTCGGAGGTTGTGCGGGCAGTATTTGGGATTGATCGCTTCGACGCCGGGGAGATTCTAGTGGGGGAGAAGCCGTTTGCCGATGCAAGTCGGCATCCATCGCCGGGGGATGCGGTGAAGGCGGGGATTGCTTTGGTGCCAGAAGACCGTCAGCACGAGGGTCTGCACCTGCTGCTCTCGCTGCGCGAGAACATGAATATGGTGGCGACCCCGGCGAGGCTGGGGGTGATTGATCGCCGTGAAGAGGCGACCGTGGGGGCGGAGTTCATGCGGTCGCTCAGCGTCAAGGCAGAGTCCGATTTAGCGGCCGTATCGACGCTTTCGGGTGGGAATCAGCAGAAGGTACTGGTGGCGAAGTGGTTGGCAACGAAACCATCCGTTTTGATTTTGGATGAGCCGACCCGCGGGGTGGACGTGGGGGCTAAAGCTCAGATTCACGAAATTATCCGCGAACTCGCGGCGGCGGGAATGGCGATCATCGTGATTTCGTCGGAGATGGCGGAAGTTCTCAACCTGGCGGACCGAGTGCTGGTGATGCGGCAGGGCTCGATTTCGGGAGAGCTTTCCCGGGCGGAGGCGGATCAGGCGCGTCTACTGGAGCTTTCGTTGCCGTTGGCGACCGATGAGACTGCGGAAGTGACGACGTCGGCGCGGCGACGGTTGCCAGCCGAAGCTACGGTGGCAGCTTTATTGGCGGTGGTGCTGGTAGGCGTCAGTATTGCCAACCCGGCTTTCATGGCGACCGGGAATCTGCGGGACATGCTGATTAAGGTTTCGCCCGCCGTGATCGTCGGTTCTTTCTTGACCCTGGTGGTGTTGGCGCGGGAGATTGATATCTCGGTAGGGTCATTGATGGGGCTTTGCGCGGCGGTGCTGGGAATTGCTTGCTCGCCGGACCGCATGGGGTTGCCGGTGCCGGTCGGGATTGCGCTGTGTTTGGCGACGGGATTGACGGTGGGCTTGGCGAACGGCCTGCTGGTGGCGAAGGCCCGCATCCCGAGCATCATCGTAACGCTGGCCATGCTGACAGTTTTGCACGG
>CANFJD010000102.1 GCA_947447315.1 Fimbriimonadaceae bacterium | reverse complement strand
GTGCAGTTGCTGATAGCATCGCCTCGCCCTACAAGGTGATCCTTACGGTGACTGTTGACGGTCCGGCTCCGGCTAACTTTCCCGTGAACCTCGTTTCGGGAAGCCCACTGTACACGCTGCCCCCGACCGTTACGATCCTTCGCGGCCTGCAGACTGCCCGCATTGCTGGCCCTGTGAGCCCGCTGTGGGATGATCTGTCCACCATCGCTTCGGCTAGCTATAACGGCGATACGAAGACGGCTCCCGTAAACGTAGCCGCTCCGATCCTCACGGCGATCACCCACCCCACTTCGGTTCTGGGTGGTAATACTCTCTCGGGTACGGTCACTACCGATTCGGCAAAGCCGCTCGTTACACCCGTGCTCCTGTCCCTTATTGACGCGAACACCCTGGCTCCGATCAGTGCGTCCGTCGCCACCGTAACCAATACGACGGTCTATACCATGCAGACTTCAGGTTCGTTCCGAATCGTTACCAGTCCGGTTCAATCGCCCACCTGGGTGAAAGTGAAGGGTCCTAAGGGTGCAGTTGGTCCCAACCTCCTCATCAATCCTCCGGCCCCAAGCCTGTCGCTCAACCAGTCGTCCATCGTCGGCGGTATTCGCGCCTCCGTCTTTGGCACGGTGACTTTGAACGGTAAGGCTCCCGTTGGCGGCTATGTTGTAAACATTGCCAGCGACAAAGCGGCGGCTCACGTTCCGGCTTCGGTGACGGTTCCGGCCGGTTCTACCTCTGCCACGTTCTCGTTCTTGACCGATGCAGTTGCGAGCGATCAGACGGCGAACATATCGGTTTCGGCCAATTCGTTCTCCTCGTCTGCTCCGCTGCTCATCACTGCGCCGCGCTTCAGTAGCTTCACGTTCTCGCGCCCGAGCATCAAGAAAGGTAAGCAGAACTCCGGTACCGTGTACATCACGTCGCGAGCACCGGTGGGCGGTTTGGTAATCAACCTTGCCGTCACTAACCCGGCTACGGGCGTGACTGTCCCAGCTACGGTCACTATTCCTGCCGGCTTGCTCTACGGAACTTTTGCCGTTTCGACGAGCGCAGCCATGACTCCGGGCACGGTTATCGTGACGGCGACCCTGAACGGCAACACGTTGTCCGCTCAATTCGAAGTAACGAACTAATTAGTTCCTCGAGTCCGATGGCCTGGAAGACGACGGTCTTCCAGGCCATTTTTTTCGCTAGCGAACTCTCACCGATTTTCGTGCGTTTATTGATGAGTAATGAGTTCGAAATTCCGTTCCGGTGCTGGGCCCAAAACCGTGTTTATTGGCATCGCGGTCTTCACTGGCGTCTTTGGTGCTCTTCGCGCCAACCAGTACTTCACGGAACGCAATACGGCCGTGCTGCCCCTTCTCCAGCCGAACTCCGTTTCTGGTCAGCCAGTAGCTTTCGATGGCGCTGAAGCCGAACCTGGTCGCGTAGATTTTCGGACCGCCGCCAAGCGAGTAAATCCATCTGTCGTCAGCGTCGATAAATTCAACCGCTATCAGCGCGGCTTCTTCGATGATTCTATTGTCGAAGCCGAAACTGGTACGGGTTCCGGGGTGGTGGTAAGCGCCGATGGCGTCATCGTCACCAATAATCACGTCGTTCAAGATGCGGAACGGGTCCGCGTTCGTCTCAGCGACGGACGATCTGCCGACGCCAAAGTAGTAGGAACCGACCCCATTTCCGACCTCGCCGTCCTCCGCATCACCGCCAAAAACCTTCAACCCATCGAAATCGGCGATAGCCGATCGGTCGAAGTTGGGCAGTGGGTCATGGCCGTCGGAAACCCGCTGGGCTTTGACAACACCGTCAGCGTAGGCGTCGTCAGCTCGCTCAAACGCAGTCTCCCCGTCAATCGTGACAACGGTCTCGTCGACGCCATCCAAACCGACGCCGCCATCAACCCTGGAAATAGCGGCGGTGCCCTCTGCGATGCCAATGGTCGCCTCATCGGCATCAACTCTGCCATCGCCAGCAGCACCGGCCAAAGCGTTGGCATCGGCTTCGCCATTCCCACCGCCCAGGTCAAACGCGTCGTCGACGACATTCTCAAAATCGGCTACGTGCGGTATGCCGGGCTCGGCATTTCTTACTCAAAGCGATTCGACGGTGCCCTGGCCTATCCCGATTTCCGTCGCCAAGTAGCTGAAGCAACGGGCGGCGATAATGTCCCCGAGTCCGGCATCCTCATCCGCGGTGTACTAGACGGGGCGGAAAAGGCTGGCCTCCGCATCAACGATGTCCTGCTCGCCGTCGACAACCAACCAATCGAAAGCACCTTCGACCTTAATCGAGCCCTCGTCCCCAAAAAGCCGGGAGATAAGGTCAAAGTGAAAATCTGGGCCCGCGGCGAAACCAAGACCGTGGAAGTCGTTCTCGACCAAACTCGGCGCATCCAGTAGGACCTTTCGGGATTGTTAAGCATTTGACAATCCCGATGCTAAATATTCCGAACTTTCGTCGTATGATTAAGGCGTAGCGACCTATTCGTTACAAGAACCTAATGTCGATCTTCACCGACGGCCTGGGCCAATTCCTTGACGTTCTGCCGGGCGTCATTCGCGCGAGACTGGAACGCGCGGGGGATTTGGATTCTCTCATCGAAGTGGTATTGGATTACGGCCGACCCGCCGAAGCCCGCTACCGAGACCGCGTGGAGAGATTCCACGACATGATCGTTACCGAGCTGGATCTCGAATACGTCGCCCGGTCTATCGGAGAGTTCGGTACCGATAACCGAGCCGGAATCGAGCGGACTCTGCACCGCATCTCCGCCATTCGTAACCGCCACGCCAAAATCATTGGTCTCACCTGTCGCGTTGGTCGCGCCCTCGAAGGCACCATCGACATGATCGATGACATTGTCCGCTCCGGTCAGTCCATCCTCCTCCTCGGAAAACCCGGCGTTGGCAAAACCACCAAACTCCGAGAAATCGCCCGCGTAATGAGCGATGAAGTAGCCAAGCGGGTGGTAATCGTCGACACCTCCAATGAAATCGCGGGCGACGGCGACGTTCCCCATCCCGGGATTGGCTATGCCCGTCGAATGCAAGTTCGCGAAGCGGCACTGCAACACAACGTCATGATCGAGGCGGTGGAAAACCACATGCCCGAGGTCATCGTCATCGACGAAATCGGCACCGAAGCCGAAGCCCAAGCCTCCCGAACGATCGCTGAACGCGGCGTGCAACTCATCGGCACTGCCCACGGTCAGACGTTGGAGAACTTGATGCTGAACCCAACGCTAGCCGATCTCATCGGCGGAATCCAGGCCGTAACCCTCTCCGACGCCGAGGCAAGCCGACGGGGCACCCAAAAAACCGTCCTGGAGCGAAAAGCTCCGCCCACCTTCGATGTGGTGGTGGAACTGCTCGACTACGACCGCCTTGCCGTCCACCACAACGTCCAAAAGACGGTCGATATGATTCTCCGTGGCGTGGCTCCGCGCCCCGAAATCCGCGTCCGAACCGAGTCCGGTATCGAGGTCGTTCAAGACGAGCAAACTCTAGAACTCCGCGATCCGGGCTTCAATACACGCTTTCCCGCCTTAGCGCGAAACGCCCGTGGGGAAGCCGATCGACCGACCGGTCCCGCCCGACTCAGCAGCCGAGAAGCCACCCCCCGCGAAACGCCCACCAAGGAGAGAATTCCCAGCGGTCAGCCCGGCCCTCAGTCGCCCACGCTCAACCCCACCAAGGAGGTAGACGAAGCCGAAGC
This sequence comes from Fimbriimonadaceae bacterium, assembly GCA_947447315.1. Lineage (GTDB taxonomy): Bacteria > Armatimonadota > Fimbriimonadia > Fimbriimonadales > Fimbriimonadaceae > Fimbriimonas. The sequence goes on along the minus strand of CANFJD010000102.1, from coordinate 4,951 downwards.
CGGCCTAGTCCGTATCTTTCCCTACGGTATTGCACGCACCCGCCTCGAGAGGGCGATACGCGAAAAAAGGGCGCCGGCGCTAGTCACCGCCGATATCAGCGAGGCCGATGCCGTGATGGCCATCCGCAGCACCTACCAAGCGCGCCCCAAAAAGCTGCGCGATATGGTGGGCCGACCCATCAATACCGTTGTCGTCAAGTCGAACACGTTCAGCCAAATCAGCAGTGGGTTGGAAGAGGTCCTAAACTCGGCCCGCCAACGGCCCGACATCGAGAAACGCGCTCGTGAAGAAGTAGAAGCCGGCATCGAAGCCGTTAGCCAGTCCGGCAAACCGTTCGAGCTATCTCCCGCTCCCGCCCCGGTCCGCAAGGTCCAATTGCAAATCGCCGAAGGGCGTAGAATCGCCGGAGAAGGTGTCGGCGAAGAACCGAACCGCCGCGTTCGTCTGCTGCCTGGTCGGTAACAAAAGGGCTCTCATCCTTAAAAGATGAGAGCCCTGAATCTCACAACTGCTTAGCTAATCTTAGCCAGAGTATCTTTCAGCGATTGTGCGCTCGCATGCAGCGCTTCCTTCTCGCCTTCCGAAACCGCCGGAGTGATGATCTTGTGCACGCCTTTTCGACCAACTACGGTCGGCAGCGATAGCGAGACCCCGCTGATTCCCAGCGTGCCGGTCTGCTTGCTCGAAACCGGCAGCACCTTCTCCTGGTTCAAAGCAATCGATTCCACCACTTCCTTGATCGAAACGCCCACTGCGCGACCCGCACCGCCCTTCAGTCGAATCACTTCCGCACCGGATTTCTTGGTGAACTCAAACACGCCCGTCGCCTCGTCCGGCGTGTAACCCGGATAGCTCGCCAAAGGGATGCCCGCAATCGTGGCACTGCTGAACAAAGGCACCATGCTGTCGCCGTGTTCGCCCAAAATCAGCGCCTTCACGTCCGTCGCATTCACCGTAAAGTGGTCGGCCAAAAGGCTGCGGAATCGCGCCGTATCCAGCACCGTTCCCAGTCCCAAAACCTGCTTCTCCGGCACCAAACCAGCTTCCGTCGCCAGGTGAGTCAAGATGTCCACCGGGTTGCTGACCACCAAAATGGTCGCGCCATCGTTCAGCTTCACGCCCTTCAAGCTGTCCAAAATACCCTTGAACAGGCCTACGTTGCGGTTGATCAACTCCAACCGACTCTCGTCCGGCTTTCGTCGCAAACCGGCGGTAATTACCACGCAGTCGCTGCCGTCAATCACGCTGTATTCGTTAGAACTGGTGAACTTCTGGTTCGCCGTCAAGCTGCTGCCGTGGCGCAAGTCCAAAGCCTCGCCCGCCGCCATGTCAGGGTTCATGTCCAACAGGGCAATCTCTCGAACCACGCCGCCCAGCTGCAGCGCATACGCTGCATCCGAACCAACTCGTCCACCGCCACCAATAATCGCAACCTTCATACCGACACCAATTGTGACAGACTCCCCGCCCCGCGTTCCCACGCCATCGCGTCAGGCGTTTCGATAAACCGTCAAGCTCGGGTCACCGTATTTCTGATAAAGGTGGTCAAAAATCCCCGCGCATTTTGCGTTATACAGCTCCGCATCATATTTCGCCGGCAGACCATCCAATGTTTCGTCAATCCCTGCCCGAACACTCGCCATCGATTGCCGCCGCGTTCGCCAATCAATTACCAACAGAGCCCGAATCCGTGCCAGCATCTCCCGCGCCACCTTCTTAACTTCCGTTTTCTCCGCCTCGCTCAGCTCTGGCGCCGGCCGCGTCAAGATGTCAAAAATCACCAATTCCTCCTCCGTCAAGTTCTCCCGAACGTGGCGCTGCTGCTCCGCACTCATCTCCTCCGTCAGCTCCACCAATTGCCCAAAGAGCTGCCCAATCGTAGCCGAGCCCGTGTTATACGCCTCAATCAGCGCCTCAAATCGCTCCAGGAAATCAATCCGCGTGGCATTCATCTCCACCATCCGCTCTAGCTGAGCCCGAATCGCCGCTTTCAGCACCTCCAGTTCCGTCTGCTTATTCGCCGATTTCTCAAACTTAGCCTTCAGCGCCGCAAAATCCACCCTCGATAGATCCACCCGACCGCCCTCTCGCACCATCGGCCGACCCTTGATGCTCGCGTCCAGCACCCGGTCAATGCTCCGCAACACGTCGTCCAAGTTGATCGGCACCGGCGTCAAACGCTCCTTAATCGCCTCCGCAATCACCGTCAAAACTGCCGCGCGAACGGCAAATTCTGCCGCGGCCGGGTGCGGCTTTAATGCGCCGTACAAGGCCCCCACCAGCCGCGCGTGGGCCAAATAGTCCTTGCGAAGTTCGTCCGGCGATATCAACCGCTCCACCGCGTCCGCCACCTTCGCCAGCCGATCCATGCTCGCCACCGGCAACGCTTCAATCGCCGCAATGTCCACGCCGTGCCCTAAACAAAAGGCACCCGCTTCCTCCATCGCGTCCCTCAACTCCTGCGCCAACTCGTCCTTGTTTCGCAACGGCTGACCGCCACCACCGCCCGTGCCATACATCGAGAGCGCCTTCTCCAGCGCCAAAAACACGTTCGCGTAATCCACAATCACGCCGCTGTGCTTGCCCGGATACACCCGGTTCGCCCGCGCAATCGTCTGCATCAGCGTGTGATTCCGCATCGGCTTGTCCAAATAAACCGTCGCGCAACTCGGCGCATCAAATCCCGTCAGCCACATCGCACACACAAAAACTAGCCGCAAAGGGTCCTCGGGTTTCTTAAATTTCGCCGCCAAATCCTCGTCGTTCATCCGCCGCCGGTGCGGCAATATGTCCAGACCCTTCGCCCGCATCGCCTCCACCTCGTTCTGACCGGGCGAAACAATCAGCGCCATGTCCAGCTCGCGCAAAGCCAATCGCCGCGCCTCCAATTCCTCCTTATCCTCTTTCGAAAGCCGACCCGCCACCAGCCGCTTCTCCACTCGGTGAAACTCCGCCGTAGCCATCGCCCGCACCTTGTCGTGCATCCGCAGCGCCGTCATCTTGTCGATGCTCACCACCATCGCCTTCCCCGCAAACCCGCGGTTCAAAAAGTGAAACAGAATGTCCTTCGCCACCGTGTCCAGCCGGTCGTCCCGCGTCAGCAAGTGATACTGTTTGCCCAGCAGCTTCTCCAGCCGATCCTCCGCTTCTTCGTCCAGCCCCGCCTCGTCAATCACCCGGTAAATGTCTTCATTCAACGCGGGGTTATCCAGGTGCAACTCCGGCGTCCGATTTTCGTAAAACAGCGGCACTGTCGCCCCGTCTTCCACCGATTGTTGGAAGTCGTACACGCTCACATAGTCGCCAAAAATATCTCGCGTACGCTCCTCTCCCGCCAGCAAAGGCGTCCCCGTAAAGGCCACAAACGTCGCGTTCGGCAATGCCGCCCGCATATTCATCGCCATCGTGTCGTACTGGCTCCGGTGCGCTTCGTCCACCAGCACCATCACGTCCGCCCGGTCACAAAGCTCCTCCGCCGTCTGAAACTTATGAATCAGCGTGAAAACATACCGGTGATTCTCTCGCAGCAAATCCCGCAGCGCCGCCCCACTCTCCGCGTGACAAACCTTAGCCTCCGTGTCACTCACCGCTCCGCACGCCTTAAACGTCTCCGCAATCTGGTCGTCCAGCTCCACCCGGTCGGTGACAATCACAAACGTCCAGTTCCCGGGAATCTTGCGCAAAATCTTCTGGGCAAAAAACACCATGCTGAAGCTCTTGCCCGATCCCTGGGTGTGCCAAAACACGCCGCCCCGTCCCGAATGCGCCTCTCGACTCGCCAATGCCGTCGTCAGTGCCTGGTTCACGCCCAGCACCTGGTGGTTCTGACCAATGATCTTTGCCGTGCCGCGACCGCCCTCCTTAAACAGCGTGAAGTTCTCCACCAGGTCTAGCAATCGGCCCGGCTCGCAAACGCCCCGCAGCATCACCTCCAGAGAAACCCGCCGCGGCTCGTCCTCGCTTTCCACTCGCTTCCACTCAAAAAACCTCTCCCAGTCGGCGGTCATCGATCCCACGTGGCTCTCCGTTCCGTTACTGGTAATCAGCAACGCATTGGCCGAAAACAGAGCCGGCACCCCGTTCTGCGGGTGCTGATAGCTGGTCAGGTTCTCCTCAAGCGCCGTCCGGTCGCTCACCCCCGGCTTCTTAAACTCCATCACCACCAGCGGCAGCCCGTTCACAAATCCAATCACATCGGGGATGCAGTTGTACATCGGCCCCTGAATCTTCATCTGGCTCACCGCCAGAAAGTGGTTCTCGGCCGGATTCTCCCAGTCCATCACCCGCACCCGCACCTCCTGCTGACCTCCCGTCCGCGGGTCCACCGTCGAAACCGGCACGCCCTCCTTCAGCAGTTGATAAATCTCCCGGTTCGCCGCCACCGGCAACATGCCCGATCGGTCCCGCGTAATCTCATCCAGTGCCGACAGAATCGCCCCGTCGTCAATCGAAGGGTTCAGGTAAGTCAACGCCACGTGCAACCAGTGCGTCAAAACCGCCTCCCGGGGCGAACTTCGCAGAATGCCGTCCGGCACCAAAACGTGCAGTGGGGGATCTTTAATGACCATCAATCCCTCTTGGCGGTCCGATGGATAGAACACTTCGCCGACTCCCGAAGCCACCCGCCAGCCCATCTCTTGCAACAGGTTCAGTGCCGGTTGCTCAACCAGGAGGCTCTCGGAAAATTCTTGCGCCATCTCGCAGGACTATCTTACCGATGTCAACCGGTGGGACTCAGTATGAAGACCGCCCCTTCCCGGGTCAGCAGATCGAACGGTGAAATGTACTCGGCTCCCACCCCCAGGCACGCATCTGGAATCTTCACCTTATTTTTGCGCTCTGGCTCCGATCTTTCCCGAGTAACCACCGTCAGCCCGTGGGCCAACGCATAAGCGATAAGCCAAAGATCGGTACTTGCCATAAATTGGCTAAGCGCCGCTGGCGTAAATG
>CANFJD010000101.1 GCA_947447315.1 Fimbriimonadaceae bacterium | reverse complement strand
CGGCATCGTCTTGTTTGAATGGTACGCCCTTGGGATAGGAAATCTTAACAATCTTGAACCGCTTGTCCGGGATGGAGATCGTAACGGGGTTCTCGAACGGATCGCTTGGCGGGTTTTGGTAGCCATGCAGCCCTTCCGCAAAGGTGAGATTCACCGTCACCACGATTGCCTTTACGCCCTTGCTGAGGTCAACATTTGTCGCAATTCGTGGTGGCGTTTCCTGTCCATATGCCAAGGTGCCGAGGGCCAGAATGCCAGTCAATGCTAGAAATTTCTTCATGCTCCCCATCCCAACCATTTCTTAATTTTATAGACGGTCGTTTCGCCGTTTAGTTGAGCGATGGCTCGAGTAAGTGGAACGCCCTTTGGACAAACCTTCACGCAGTTTTGCGCATTGCCGCATCCGGTAATTCCTTCTTCAGACGTCAGGAAATCCAGGCGGTCATTGGAAAGTTGTTTCCCAACCGGGTGGAGATTGAATAGCAGCGCTTGACCTAGGGCTGCCGGACCGACAAACGCGGACTTTTCGTTTACCTGAGGGCAAGCTTCAAGGCAGCATCCGCACGACATGCACCTACTCAAAGCGTACCGGAGCTGGCGCACGTGGTCGTCCTGAGGCTCCGCTGCGCCTAGATCGTACGAGCCGTCAATTGGCACCCAAGCTTTAACCTTGATGAGATTTTCGAACATCTTGACCCTATCCACTACGAGGTCTCGTACGACCGGGAATTTGGACATGGGCTGCAACTCGACGAAGTAGCTATCGCCGCGGATTTCTCCTACATCTTCAATGAGTGCCGTGCACGCTTGCCGAATACGACCGTTCACGATCATCGTGCAAGTACCACAAACTTCTTCCAGACAGGCACCCTCCCACGCAGGAGGTGGAACCGCGCCCTTTGCGAGCTCGTTCGGTTTGCGCCGGACTTCCATAAGCGCAGAAATTACATTTAGTTTGTCCACCATCGGCACTTCAAACTCGTGCCAATAAATCGGGGACTTCTGGCCGTCTTGCCGCTTGATGCGGAGGCGAACCTTGGTGGGGGCGGAAACTGCGGTTGCCGTCATCTCTCTCCTTTATTCTACGCGGGATACCCCGGCAAGAGTTTTCGGGCGGCTACCAATTTATGATGAATCGATGCCGCCCGTGGCAAATCAGGTTCGGCCTTCGGCCTTGACTTCCGGAATTCCGTTCACATCGTACGGAAGGTTGTAGGTGGGCAGGGAAGATCCATCTGTCGCATAGATGTCCGGAGCCAAGCCGCCCAAAGATGCCTTGCCCTTGTAAGACTTGGCGTGGCCATCAACGAAATTGATGATCATGCTGTCACTGAATCGAGCCGTACCGGCAAAGTTGACGCTAGAGAAAGGACCCGTCGGAATCCGGTACCGAGGACCATAAACGCCATCTCGTCCGGTGAAGTCGGTTGGAACATCCTTGTTGGTCTCACCCGCTTTGACGTACCGAGCCGTATAGAACATTCCGGTATCCGACGGAAGCGAGATCGATCCAGCATTTACGACCAGATCGTTACCGTCGAGTCGGGGACCAACTGCAGGGTCTTCGAAAAGGCCAAAATTGAGCCCAGTTGACGCGAATTCGATCGCATTACCCTGGCCACCAGAGGTGACATTGGAAAGCCCGAGCGGGGTCAACAACGTCTTCCATGGAATTGCCTTGGGATCGGCTTGATCCAAGAAAATGTCCTTGTTTTTGGTGTAAGGAATGATCGCGTCGTAAGCGGAGTAAACCTGGCAGCCTGATCCTGGGATCACGTATCCGTTCGGCGTACCAAGACAGTAAGCGCTCTGTGCGAACGAATCGTCACTGTCGCTGTTGTACATGATAACGGCGGTCGCGTTTTGCTTGAGGTTGCTCAGTGCCGCCGTTTTCTTGGCGGCTTGCTTGGCTTGGGCAAAAACGGGGAATAGAATGGCCGCCAAGATTGCAATGATCGCGATTACGACCAGCAACTCGATGAGGGTGAACCCATGTTTCTTCAATTTTTCTCCTTCGGCTTTGACCACGCCGAACGGGGAATCCCGACATCGTTGTCGCCGATTTCCGCAGAGTACCGCGTTCTTGGAAAAGTTAAGGCAGTATTAAGGTTCGGATTTGTGATCGGGAACTGGGGTCGGTATTATCTTGGGATATGGAAGGCATGGATGCGCCACAGAAACCAGACGTTGCGCTAAATCCCGAGTCGCCAATCCCTTCCGTTGAAATCTTGGGTTTGCCAGTGCATCGGGTGACAATGGTGCAAACACTCGATATTTTGGATCGATTTGTAAAATCCGGCAGGCCGCACTTTGTGATTACAGCGGACGCAAGTGGAGCCGTGCAGGCTCAGACTGACGCAGATTTTCGGGCGCTTTTCGACCGGGCAGACCTCATTACTCCCGATTCCTCCGGCATCCTTTGGGCAAGTAAACGTTACGGCAAGCCCCTTACGGAGCGCGTCAGTGGAGTTGATATTGTCGACCATATTTGCCGCGCTAGTGCCACCGGAAGCTATCGAGTCTTCTTCCTGGGGGCTGCCCCCGGGGTTGCGGATGCGGCCGCCGAATCCATGCGGCAGAAGTATCCGGGCTGCCAAATCGTCGGTACTCACGATGGCTTCTTCAAGCCTGAGGATGACCTTCGAGTGGCGCAAGAGATTGCGGCGGTCACACCGGACTTTCTGTTTGTTGCAATGGGGATTCCCCGGCAGGAGAAATTCATCCTGGCAACACAATCCATCATTCGTGCCGGCGTGGCGATGGGGGTCGGCGGGACGTTTGACGTTTTTTCTGGCAACGTAAAGCGTGCCCCGGTTCCAATGCAGAAGATGCGAATGGAGTGGCTATGGCGACTCGCTCAAAATCCGAAAAAGATCGACAAAGTGAAGCTCCTGCCGGAATTCGTTCGCTTGGTCTTGAAGGCAACCAAGTAGATGAAAATTTATACAAAGTCCGGTGATTCCGGTACGACCGGGCTGTACGGAAGTGATCGGATCTCTAAGGGATCGTGGCGGATCGAGGCGATTGGCAGCGTCGACGAGCTGAACTCGTTCCTCGGAATTGCGGCGATCTCCGCGGAAACCCAAATCTTAACTGCCATTATCGACATCCAGAGTCGTCTCTTTGATATTGGCGCGGAGCTGGCTACGACTCCAGACGGGAAATTTCAGTTTCAATCGGTCGTGGAGCATGACGTTGAGGAACTCGAATGGATGATGGACCGGTGGGAACCCGAGCTAGATGAACTAAAGAATTTCATACTGCCGGGCGGGACGGAGACTTCGGCCAGATTGCATGTGGCGAGGTCGGTTTGTCGTCGGTTGGAGCGGGTCCTGTGGAGGCTCTCCGATGAAGCCGAGATTCGCAATGAAATCATGGTCTACGTGAATCGTCTGAGTGACTGGCTATTTGTGGCGGCGAGGATATCCAACGCTCGGCGTGGGATTCAGGATCAACCTTGGCTTAAAAGATAATGAGAATTCTCAGTCTGATTGTTTCGAGAGGTAAATAAAACGAGATGCTGGCAACGTTCATGGCGATGTCCATTGCGATTCCTTCTTTTGATTCGACCACGCCTAAGGCCCTGATTGAGGGGATGTTCAAGCGGTACTACGTGGCTAAGACGATTCAAGGATCCATCGTGTCGGTTCAGACGGCGCTTGGCGCCCGCGTTAATCTGCGGACGGATTTGGCCATCAAGAATCCAGATAAATTTCGGATTGCCCAGTCGCGTGATGGTTCCCGAGCAGCCAGCTGGCTTTCGGTTAGCAACGGAAACATATTTTCGTACGACAAGCCAGACGGCGTTAAGGGGAAACCCCGCTTCGCGGAATTGGTAACCCAAAACGGGAAAAAACTGACGAACCGGGATATGTATCAAGTGGTTTCTAACACCCTTGGCGATAAGCACGCGGCGATCGACATCGCCTTTGGTCGCAGCGACGATCTCCGGGGCCTCACGAATAGGTGGGGAAAGGATTGGAAGTACGAAGGGGAAGCCTCGATTGCCGGTCGGAAGGGGTACCGAATCTCCAGTTCTATGCGTCCGTTCATCGAGGCGCAATACTGGGATAAAGTCGAGATGGTAATTGACGCCGACTTCAACCTTTTGGAGTATAAAGTCAGCCAGCGGATTCTCGTTGATAAAGCGACGGAACCGGTAATCGTGGTTACGGATTCGATCATTACTTTCACCGTCGATGGCGAAATTTCCGACGGACTATTTGCATCCGTCGGCTGAAGAGCCTAGAAAACTGCTTCCGGCAAATTTTGACGAGTCAAAACTTACATTTTTGGGTAGATTAAAGAAGGATGATCGCTTCGGTACCGAAAATTGGCACCATAGGATTTGGTGAACTCAGAAAGGGCATGGTGGCCCGAGTCTGTGAGGTAGACGAGAACTGTCTGGAGAGCCGCCGTTTGCAAGAACTCGGTTTCACACTGGGAACTGAGTTTTCGGTGATCAAAGTTGCACCGCTTGGCGATCCCGTTGAGATCGATGTGCGCGGATACCGCATCTGCCTGCGTCGGCAAGAGTGCGAGTGCATTGGCATAGAACTTGTCTAGCGCTGCGGTGAATTCTAGCCTCCCACCTGCAGGCCGCGACCGCTCCCTGCGAGTGGCCGTGGTGGGGAACCCTAACGCCGGCAAGACAACCCTGTATAACGCCCTTACTGGGTCGTCCCAACATGTTGGGAACTACCCTGGAGTTACCGTGGAGAAAGTCTCCGGCAAGCTCAAACTCAGCAGCCAGACGGTTGACTGCATAGACATTCCGGGACTGTATTCGCTGAACGCCGTTTCTGCCGACGAGAAAGTCGCGACGGAAGTCATACGTCCGCGATCGGAGGAGGCTCCGGACCTTTTCGTTTATGTTCTCGACGCTACGAATCTGGAGCGAAACCTCTTCCTCTTTTCGCAGATTGCGGAATTTGGATTCCCCGTAGTCGTGGCACTCACGATGAGCGATCGACTCGGGCCCCAAGATCGCACGGTAAGTGCTCGGCTACTTGGCGAATCGCTTGGGATTGATGTCGTACCCGTTGTCGCTTTCAAAGACAAAGGAATTGAAGAGCTCAAGGCGGCTATAGATCGAAATCTGCTCGAGCCACGGATTCCGATTGTCAACTTGACCGTTCCGGCCGAGATAACCGCAGAGATTGACATTCTCAGCGATCGACTTTCGCGGGCGGGTGTGGATGCATCCGCGGCCGAAATACGATCGGACCTTTTGGCGCCAGTTGAGGCAACTCGGCTTTTTGTGCCCGATTTTCCCGAGATGTGGGAAGCGTTTCAGGAATCGCGAAATCGTTTGCTAGATGCGAACCTTCTGCGTCCCTCGATTGACACTCAGGCCCGGTATCAGTGGGCAAGGGCGATTCAGGACGGGGCGGTTAAAAAGCCTCTTACTTTACTTCCGAGGCCGAAGTCGCGGACAGACAAGATTGATCAGATCCTGACTCACCGAGTTTTTGGTTTGCTGATTTTCACGGCGGTCATGTATTTGGTGTTTCAATCCATTTACACTTTCGCTCAGCCGGTGATGGCACTGATCGACGACGATTTTAGTCATCTGAAAGGCGCGGTGGCGAAAATCGTGCCCCCGGGGGACTTCCAATCGCTACTGGTGGACGGCGTCATCAATGGTATCGGTTCTGCCTTGGTATTTCTGCCGCAGATTCTGATTCTCTTCTTCTTTATTTCCGTTTTAGAAGGGACGGGGTACCTGGCCCGGGCGGCATTCTTAATGGATCGTTTGCTCGGCTGGTGCGGTTTGAACGGGCGCGCCTTTATTCCATTGCTCAGCAGCTTTGCGTGTGCCATTCCGGGCGTCATGGCGGCGAGGGTGATGCCTGACCCACGGAGTAGATTGGTAACGATCTTGGTGGCGCCACTCATGTCGTGTAGTGCGCGACTGCCGGTTTACCTTTTGCTGATAAGCACCTTTGTTGAGCCACAGCTAGGTGCCGGCTGGGCGGGATTTGCGTTGTTCGCGATGCACCTGCTCGGTCTGGTGATCGCGATACCAATCTCCTGGTTGCTCAATCGACGGGTGGTGAAAGGGAAGCGGCTGCCGTTTGCGTTAGAATTGCCGCCCTACCAGTGGCCGAAATGGCGAGATGTAGCACTGGCGATGTACGGGCGCGGGAAGACCTTTGTGCATACGGCGGGAACCATTATCGCAGTGATGTCCGTGATCATCTGGAGCCTCTCGTACTATCCCAGAAGCGGAAGTGCGCCGGCCGAAACACCGGCTCAGCAGGAGCGCCAGTTGGAGCAATCGTTTCTCGGTCGGGCGGGAAAGGCTATTGAGCCCGTATTTCTGCCCGCAGGCTTTGATTGGCGAATTTCGACCGCGATTTTGAGCGCATTTCCGGCAAGGGAAACGGTGGTTCCTTCTCTTGGCATCATCTTTTCGTTGGGGGCAGATTCTGACGAGACCTCGGTCGATCTCCGCCAAAAACTCCGCGAAGCCACCTGGCCCGACGGACGAAAACTCTTTAATCCTTGGGTGGCGGCGGGATTGATGGTGTTCTTCGCCCTATGCGCACAATGCATGGCTACCCTGGCGGCGGTTAAACGCGAAACCAACTCTTGGAAATGGCCACTTTTTATGTTTGCGTATATGACCACTTTGGCTTACGTCGTGGCGGTACTCATACATCAAACTGCCCGTCTGCTTGGACAGGCATAGATATCCGCTAAACCGCGCATTTTGCCCCCGGTTCCGGTGTATATTTCGCGCCATGGCTATCCCAATTGGGCTCCAACTGTACTCGGTTCGTAAAGACGCGGAAGCTGACCTTCTCGGCACGATTAGCAAAGTGGCTGAACAAGGCTATGTTGGCGTTGAATTTGCTGGCACCTTCGGCGTTTCTGCCTCCGATATTCAACGACGGCTGGAAGAGTGTGGAATCACCTCCCCGAGCGCTCACGTTGGCTGGGATCGCCTATCGGATGAGAACCTAAAGGAAACGACCGACTTTTACGGCGAATTTGGATGTAAGGGAATGGTCATTCCTTGGATGCCGGAGTCAAAGCGCAATACGGATGCGGCGGCTCGCGAAACCGCGTCAGAACTTACAGAACTCGTGGCAAAAGTCGCGGAGCTCGGGTTCTGGACTGGGTTTCATGCTCACGATGGCGATATGAAGCCGCTGGACCAGGGGCGATCGGCATGGGACATTTTCGGCACATACACGCCGAAAGAGTTTGCGCTTCAATACGACACCGGTAATGGTCTTTCTGGTGGCGCTGATCCGGTGGCGCCGATTCTTGCCTTCCCGGGTCGCGGTCGGACCGTGCACCTTAAGGAGTATCCGTTTGAAGGCGCGCCGATTATTGGCGAGGGAGAGGTTCCTTGGGCGAAGGTATTTGATGCCTGCGAGTCGGTAGGCGGTACGGAGTGGTACATCGTGGAGTACGAAGCCGAAGGACCATTTTCTGCGCTCGATGCGGTGGCAAAGTGCCTTGCGAACCTCAGAGAGATGGGAAAATAGCTTTTGACGCAAGCTAATTGCTCAATTTTAAGGCTTGTTTTTCAAACAAGCCTGGAAGCTCGCATCATTTGCGGGTTGTCAACGCGTCTAAAGAAAGTCATCTTGGGGGATGGAAAAACGGATTCGGTGTTCTATAATGCCGGTATGCCTGCGTACAGGTTCGGTTTATCATCCCATCTTGCTGGCAAAGTTCAAAAGGTCGTACTGATCGAGAGGTGTCTAATTTGTCATTAACCCAACGTAACGTCCGAGGCACATTTGTGCTCGGCCTTCTGGCGGCAACCGTAGCCGCAGCTTGGGCAGGAAGCGAGATGCCAACCGGAGCGAAAAGCTCGGTTGTCACCGCCGATGCCAAGGCTCGCTTAGCCACGAACTCCTTACGATTCGTCGAAAACGCCGGTCAATGGGATGCTCGCGGTAAATACCTGTTCCGCACGTCGAACCTGAATTATTGGGTTACCGGGCGTGGCTTGGTTCTGGATTACACCGGAACTTCGAAATCGAACCCGAATGTAGCTGGTCAAGCCATTCGGGTTGATTTCGTTGGTGGCAACCTGGCCGATGTAACCGGCGTATCGCCGAAGTCGCTTCTCACGGACTATGTGACCGAGGCACGCAAGGTGACCAACGTTAAGAGCTTCGGTGAAGTGTTAAGCAAGGACGTCTATCCGGGCGTCGATATGCGAAGCTACATCGACAATGCCGCCCCTCGGTACGACCTGATTGTCGCCCCGGGTGTTGATCCTTCCGCGATCAAAATGCAGTTCACCGGTGCCAACGGTATAGCCGTGTCGGCCAATGGCGAATTGACCTTGAAAACTGAGGTCGGAGATAAAAAGCAGATTGGCCTGAAGGCTTTCCAGCAGATCAATGGCAAGACGGTTCCGGTAACGGTCGCCTTTGCCAAGATCGCGAACGACAAGGTTGGCTTCCGGCTTGGTAAGTACGACAAGTCGGTCGCGCTGACGATTGACCCGCTGATCTACGGCTCGTACTACGGCGGCGATGACGGGCCCGACGAAGTACATGCGACGGCCAGCGACACCGACGGTGGTGTGTACATGACGGGACGAACCCGCGCTCCTAAGTTCCCGGCTATTGTCGGACCATACGGATTCAATCTGGCTGGAGAATGGGACGCTTTCGTAACTAAGCTTCAGGGTGATGCTTATCT
>CANFJD010000100.1 GCA_947447315.1 Fimbriimonadaceae bacterium | reverse complement strand
TTCTCTCGACTACGGGAATAGTGTGCGGTAGCTCCCTATCCATCTTCCAGCCGCTACTTCGGGGGCGTCTAAGCAAGGTGGCACGCCTGCCGCACCCGATATGCACCACGTAAAACTACTGGGTACATTGGTTTAGAGCTGGCAAGGAGGAAGGAGCAAGGAAAATGGGTACTACGGATAGGGATGCTCCAGCGAAGCTCAACGCCATCGCCGATACGTTAATTTTTCAGGTATCAGCGTGCGTACAGACGTGAAATCGCCTTGGCCGCCGCCCAATCTTCCTGACTCGAGAAGGCCGCCACGGGAATGAAAAAGGCTTGGCGACTTGAAAGCCGAACTACTGCCCGATCTGCGTTCCAAGTGACCGACTGGATGTCGTTCCAAGCGACAATCGATTCCGACCCGTTATCAGCGGACACCAAAATTCCTCGCTCCGAAAGCTCTATGTATCGGGAGCGCCGGAGGGCCACACGGGCGTACTTTCCCGACACTCGAAACGCGACCATCGCTACCAGACATATCGAGGACCAGGCGAGGACTCCGACCACGATCACCAACGCTATCGCGGGGCTATAGCCGCCGTAAAAGAAGAAAACACCCATTAAGCCGCTGACAACGGCAAGTTTCCAGAATAGATATTTTGATGCGTAGGCGACATTCCAGACAAAATACTGTTTCCATTGGTACAAAAATGGCTGCGTTCGAACCGGCTTGAATTCCCCCACGGTTCGGGCAGTTTAGCGAATCGGCGGTATCCTCTGCCCGCGCTCAAAGCCGACCGCACGAAGGAAAACATGAAGGTACTTGTCACGGGCGGATCGGGAAAGTTAGGACAGTTTGTGCTGCGGGACTTACGCGATAAGGGACACGAGGCGCTGAACGTTGACCGCACGTATCCCGCGGAAAATCGTTACGGTTGGACGTTTAAAACCGATCTGACCGATGCCAGCCAGCTATTTGACGTGTTCATGAAAATCCGGCCCGATGCGGTAGTGCACCTAGCCGCAAACCCTTCCCCCCACGGATTTCCGCGCCATCAACAGTTCACCGAAAACGTCGGCATCACCCACGCTGTCCTCCAGGCCAGTGGCGACCTCGGAGTCAAGCGCGTCGTCTTCGCTAGCAGCGAGATGGCCAACGGCTGGAGCACCCGATACCAGTGCCCGACAACCCTGCCTTTCTCAGAAACGGACGTGATTACCACTCCCAATGCCTACGCTCTGAGCAAAGTGGTCGGAGAATCAATCGCTGAATCGATGCAAGTAGCGTATCCCGAGATGGCGATCGCCAGCCTTCGCATTAACTTAGTGACGCATCCCGAATGGCCATGGGCATACCGAGGGGTAGACCACTTTCCCGGCGGTCACGCCAATCTGTGGGCCTACCAAGATGCCCGCGATGCCGCCAGTGCTTGCCGACTTTGGCTGGAAAGTGATCTGCCCGGTCACCGGGTGTATATGGTCGCCGCCGAAGACAGTCTCATCAATCTGCCCATCCGAGAAGCGGTTGCCCGCCACTTTGGCGAGCACCCTCCGATTCCCGATTCCGTTTCCGAATTCGGATCGCTGGTCGATTGCTCGAGAATCAAAGCTGATTTGGGCTGGACTCCACAATATTCGTGGCGCGACGCGACGCCGGAATAGGCCGATCGTAATCGCGTAAGCTACCGTACGTGTTGCCGTTCGCTATTCTTGCCGCCCAACTAAGTCCGCGGTTCGATTTGCACACTCCCCTTCCCGGTGCTCCCGGTTTGATGGTGGACACCTATGTTACGGGTAGCGGCAACGCCCAGCAGGTGGCCCGTTCCCGAGGCCTTCAGGCACGTATTCTTTGGATAGACGGCACTGCTAATCTCGACCGGGTGAACACCGAAGCAAAAATCATTGATTTGGTTCGTACCATTCACGGATCTGGATTCAATACGGTCGTCTTCGATGTCAAACCCATCTCCGGGCAGGTTCTGTACAGGTCGAAGATTGCTCCCAAAATCTTGGAGTGGAAAGGCAAAACCCTTCCGGCTAATTTCGATCCGTTACCGATCATGACTCGGGAGTGCAAGCGGCAAGGACTGGCAATATTTGCTTCTCTAAACGCCTTCTCCGAAGGACACCGCATCTTCAAAGTCGGCCCCGGATACGCTCTGCCCGAACAACAGACCACGCTGTACGAGGTTAAAAATGTCCTCCGAAATACGGGCGGCGCCACCTTCCCGGTTGCTACCAAATTAGACCTTGCCGAGCCCAACGTGATCAACGTTTCGACCAAGGTTCCAGACCTGACTCAGAAGGGCTTTGGCGTCGCTTTACGGCCGAACGGTCGCTCGACGGACGGCTTCTTCCTAGAGCCAGGATATGGCAAGCCAACCATTCCCAAGGGCGGCCTGTTCGTCTACGGCACCGGTAAAGCCGCCGAATTCTTAATGAACTCCCTGAGAGTGGGAGCGAAGATCAGCTTTGATACCGAGCCAGTGTTTGTCCCGATCTCGGAGCGTCCGGAGCAACAGATTCCTCTCATGATGAATCCTCTCGATCCCCGGGTCCGCAACTATGCGCTCGATATCGTTAAGGAAGTCTCGGCCTACGACGTTGATGGCGTGATCTACGACGACCGCCTTCGGTTCGCCGGAATCAACGCTGATTTCAGCCCCGTGACCCGAGAAACTTTTGAGCGGAAGGTTGGCCAAAAGCTTCGGTGGCCCGATGACGTGCTTAAATTCACGCTCAATCCGAATCTGGTCCGGGGTGTGCGACCGGGTCCGTTCTACGACCGCTGGATCGCCTTCCGCGCGCAAACAATGACCGATTTCCTCCGGCGAGTACGGCAAGAAATGCCCGCTGGTAAGCAACTCGGCGTCTACGCCGGGTCCTGGTACGGCGAGTACAGCAACCTCGGCTCCAACTGGGCCAGCCCCACCGCCGCTCCCGGTTTCTCTTACACCACTCCGGATTACCGCCTCACCGGGTTCGCGAAGGACATCGACTTCTTGGTGACCGGATGCTACTACCCGGTACCGACAATCTACCGAGCCATGGAGCAAGGGCGAAACCCCGGGGCCACGGTGGAAGCAGCGGGGGCGCTTTCTAACCAGTTGGTTCGAGACCAAACCTGGACCTACGCGGGGATCATGCTCAGCGATTTCAAGGACAACCCGGAGGGTCTTCAAGACGCTCTTTCGGCGGCCTGCGCCGCTACCCAAGGGGTGATGGTCTTCGACCTCTCCCATGACATCGAGCCGATGTGGCCCGTTTTCCGTCAGGCATTTGGCGTGCCAAGATCCGCGCCGAACTCGGTTAACGGCCTCCGACAAAAGGTGGCGGCCATGTCGCCGAGTCGCAAACCGATCGTGATCTCCAACGGTTCCGCCGGTACGGGGCAGTAGCTTAGCTTTCCAACCTGTCCCACGGCAAAAACACTAGGCTGAGCATTCCCGGCACGGTCATCACCATTACGGCGATGAATAATCCGACGTAGCCCGTCTGCTGTTGGATTACGCCGCTGACAATGCCCGCGATGGCAATGCAAAGCGCGCCCATTCCCGTGCCAATTGCAAAGTGGGAAGTCTTAAATGCGCCTTGCTGAGCAACCCGCATCAGGATGATCGTGTACGCAACATAACCCACGCCATAGGCAAATTGATCAATAAAGTCAATCGCGTACATCGGAGCGATACCAGGATGCTGGATAGCCGCCCAGAGATACAACAAGTTGGGTGCGTGCATCCCGATAGCGAGCGGCCAGATCGACTTTCGCAGTCCTACTTTGCTGACGATGATGCCGCCAGCGATGCCGCCCAGGATGATGCCGACCACTCCCATCACGCCCTTAATCTGGGCAATGGTTTCGTTGTTCAGACCCAATCCGCCGCTCGCCACCGGATCCTTCAAGAACAGCGGAGACATCTTGCTCACCATCGCCTCGCCAAACCGATAGAACACGACAAAGGCCAGGATCGCCGGGAAAGACGGTTGGCGAAAGAAGCTGCTAAATGCTCGCCCCATTTCGCTTCCGCGCATACTCGCCCGCACCCAAGTGCTGCCGACCAGAATAAGCCCGGCCGCCACCGCCAGTTGCACGTACTGAGCGTTCATCACCGGCAGTCCGGCCAGAAACGCATCGGGATTCTCCACTGGCAAACGCCAGTTTTTCAGCGGACCATCCACCTGGCCATCCACCGACTGCCAGATAACCTGCCCCAGCAATCGGGTGACAGTTCCCACGGCAAAATACACGCCGATCCCGGTTAGCAACACCGCCACCGTCCGCCAGATGTTTGCGCGGTTCTCGCCCGGTTCGGTGGCCACCACCGGCTGATCCGCATCTGGTCGCGGCACCGCCCGCGAGTTGATCGCGCTCACCAAGGCATAAATCACCGCCCCAATCCCAAATGTGAGGGCCCAAGCCGTCGGCTTCGGCACCCCCGCGTGGTTCATTAGAAGTCCGCTAACCCCCACCAATCCGAACGTGCAAAATAGTCGACCGAAGCGATAGAACGTCGATTGAAAACCGGCAAAAGTCGCCTGCTCGCGGTGATCCGGAATCGCGAGCATGTAGAAGCCGTCCGTGGCGATATTGCACATGGCACTCGCAAATGCGGTAAGTCCCAATATGACCAGGGAAAGCTCAAACGCACTGGCCGTTCCCAAGCTGAACGCCGCCAAAATCAAGCCGATGGCTATCACAAATTGACCGCCCAAAATCCACTGGCGCTTACGGAAATTCAGATCAACCAGCGGCCCCAGCAGCATTTGCAATGCCCAGGGTAACGCAATCAAGCTTGTCCACCGGGTGATCGGCTCGTTCGCCACCCCCAGATCCTTGTACACAATGCTCGCAACCTCCTGCACCAAGGCCACCGGTATTGCCTGCAGGAAATAAACCCCCGGCACGAAGAGAGGCGGAAGCTTGCGAGCCTGAACCGGCATTCACCGATTATATGTCGCCAGCCAAATCCAGGTGCGGTAGGCAATTTGGCGAAGGATGCTTTACGGAAGATTTCTGCGTTTATACTTTCAACGTGATTCCGTATCTTTTCGCATTAGTGGCTCTTCCGGTTCAATCTTCGGTCACCTTCGCCTACCAACCTCCGGTTGGGTCAACGTTCAAGTACCGCACGGTCATCGACTCCAACCAAAACATGGGTCCGGGCATGAACATGAGTTCCAAAATTCAGATGGATGCTCAGACAAAGGTGGTTTCTCGGACCGGCGGGCTGACCAAATTGGAGACCAAGACCCTCGCCGTAAAGGTGACTGCGCCCAAGGACAGTCCGATGGCGGGACAGACCGCCCAGTTGGAAAAGATGTTGATGGGTAACGTCACCACGTCTACGATTGACCGCAATTTTAAGCCGGTAGCCGGCCAGTCCACCGCCATGAACCAGGTGACCCAGGGAATGATGGGGGAAATGGGCAGCTACTCTTTCCCCAATAAGGCGATCAAAGTTGGCGAAAGTTGGACCAGCAAAATGGATCTGTCGAAAATGGGCGCCATGGCACCCGGCATGAAAATTTCGGGCAATATCCCGATCGTCTGTAAGCTTACGTCGGTCCAGGGCGGCGATGCGATCCTGTCGGTGAGCATGAACGGAACCATGCAAATGGAAGCCAGTGGCCAAACGATCAAAATGAAGTTGGAATCGCAGGGCATCTCTAGGGTCACCATCGCTACTGGCCTGAGCCTGTACTCCGACTCCAAAACGAGCTACAGCATGGAAGTGGGCGGACGAGTGATGAAGTCCAGCATGACGCAGACGATGCGTCCCCTGTAAGCAATGAAGATTCGGTCGTTGATGCTCGGGTTCGTCATTCTGCCGGGAATGGCATCGGCGTGCATCAACGACCGCGACACGCTTGCTTTTGAGAAGCGCAATGTCGACGCAGTGGCACGGGTTACGAACGAAAAGGATCCGGACAAAAAGGCAAAAGTCGTCCAGGAGATCGTTCTCCGCGCCATTGGTGGCCGGTTCGACCGGTTCCCGCCGCGTTACTACGAAATGCGGATCGCTCGGCTAGAAGCGAAACCAACGCTCACCGCTCAGGAATACGATGATCTCGCCGTCGCCTATGACCGTCTGGGTCAGGTCGACCGGGCCATTTCCATCATTCTGGATAGCCAGAAATCGCGAAAATCGGCGGATGACCAATACCGGTTTCACGCCAATTACGGCACATTTCTGGTTCACCGCTGGATTCTGAATGGGCAGAAACCGACGGAAATCAAAACGCTTGATCAAAGTATCGCGGAAATCGAAGCCGCCCTCAAAATCAATCCGTCTTCCCACTTTGGTCGAGAAGCGGTCCAGCTGAAACTACAGCAGTTCTGGCACTATTCGGCTCTCGGGAAACCCCGGAAACCGATCGAGTGGCACTTCGGCAACTCGTGGACGAAGCAAGAAACTCAGGTCGGGTTGGCCGGACTCATCATGATGGGACTTGCTTACGAGCTTCCCGATGCTTACATCGCGCTTTCCGCCGCGCCGCATCTTGGGCACGTTAAATCGCGCCTGCCTGAGTTTGCCTGGCTACGAAATCGAGAACTTAAGGAAGCGGGTATCTCCACGGTTGGAGACTTCTCGACCTACAACTTGATCCACCATGACGCCGAATTTTCCGGCGCATCGATGGCTGAGTATCAAGGACTCCGCCAGGATGGAGATGACGTATATCATCGACGGCTGGCTTATATGAATTCTCGATTCGCTATGGGCCAACATCCCGACACCGATCCCGACTTTTGGAACGATTGGCAAGAGCCGCCGTATCCGGTACTAAAAGTCGTTCCGGATTCCTCGGTAATGATCACTCCAATCGGAAGATTGACGCCGACGATCGTCAACGCAGCCATTGCACTCGGCGCAATCTTTTTGACTTCGGTGACGGCGGCGATATTCTGGCGACGGCGTCGTCGGCTACGCTAGGCTCAAGTTGACAAGGGCGTAAATTGTAAACTGGTGCCGGTGGCAGGCAAGGCAATCCGCAAGAAGACCGATATTCGAAAGCTCCATAAAGCAACGGAGCTGAACGAGGTTGAACTCATCATTTGGCTCCAAGACTGGTCCGATGCCTATAACGTGGGCGGAATGTTTCGCGTGGCCGACGCTTGCGGAGCGTCGATGCTGATCATGACCGGCAAGACCCCGGTGATGCCGCATCCACAAATCGCGGTCACCAGCATGGGTGCCCACCGAAAGGTCGCCAGTGAGTATTTCGAACGGAATGATCAGGCTATCGCGTGGTTAAGGGAGCGCGGCTACACCCTTGTCGCGGTCGAAATTGCCGAGGATGCTAAGGATTTTCGCACGCTGGAGTACCCGGCCAAGACTTGCTTGGTCCTTGGAAATGAAGGCGCGGGAGTGTACGGAAAGGTTCTCAAAGAATGCGACGAAGCGGTCTTCATCCCCATGGCGGGGAAAGGGCGCTCGCTTAATGTCCACGTTGCAGCGGCCATCGTAGCGTTTGAGGTTATGCTTGCGTCACCCGACGTGATTGAATCTGATGCGACCGAACTCGATCTATAAACCCCATCCCGCCATTGCCTACGGTCAAACCGTAGTGCGAAATCTGGAAGCGAAGCACGGCAAATCCGTCGCCGAATTCACCACGGAACTGGAAGCGGTGCCAGTTGCCGAACGGGCCAAGTACTTGAAGTTGACTTATCATTTGGGTGCCTCCGCCGCGGGAAACTTGCTTTCTGCCATCAATGGCGAACTGAACGGCGAGTTTTACGATCCCGACGCCGATGTGGAATCAATGTTCGGCGGCAGGCGAGAGTGGATGCGACCCATCTACGATGAGATTCTGTCGTTCGTCCTTTCGCTGGGGGAGGATGTTTGGGTGAGTCCTTGCCAGAAATTTGTGCCGTTCTATCGTGGGCAGAAATTTGCTGAGATCCATAGTGAGACGAATTCTCGTTTACGGATTTATGTGCTGATTGACCAAGATTTCATGGGTTTCGGTCCCGTCCCGCCGCGCATAGACAAATACAACGCTTGTCGCGACTTGAACTCCGTAGCCGATATCGACGATGATGTCCGAAGTGCTCTGCGGCGGGCATACGAACTCAAGGCCGGAGCTCGCTTTCCCTGGGGCACCGCGTCAACTGATTAGCTGGCGGCTCCCGCCCCCACTACGCCAAACTTTTGGCCCCGAGCGTCCACGCGAGGGTAACCGGTCCGCACGCAAAAAGTAACTCCGCCATCCTGACCACGAAAAAATACAAAGAATCCGGCTTTTAGGGCGAGGCACCTGCCGAGCAAACCAACCTACGGGAAATCGACCTGAATCCCGCCGACCAGGCTGTCAAAATTGAATCTCGCCTACTGACTTACTGGGGATGAACTGTAAGCAAAAATGCTGTCGGGTGAAGCCGTAGGAAAGATCGTCACCTCCACCCGGCAAGAACCTTGGAGGCAAGTCATGAAAGCCTATTCTTGCTCTCTGTAAATCAATTAACAACCCGCTACTTAGTAGAAATATTTTAGGGCGAAAATTGCAAGCAAAACAGACGACACAAACAAAGCCGGTCCGCGAGGATCGCGGACCGGCTTCTGATGTCGTTATCTTAGCGGATTGTGTCCGTTTTGAGAATTAGTTTCGGATGACCTTGATGAGTCCTACGTTCTCGTAGGTTCCCGGTCCGACTTCCGGCTTGATCGAGATCTTTCGACCGAAGTCCAGGCGAAGAAGACCGCCGGT
>CANFJD010000099.1 GCA_947447315.1 Fimbriimonadaceae bacterium | reverse complement strand
GACGATCTTCCCGCCGACTTCAAATATGAAATTGATCCCAGCAGCGGTGAAATGCAGTCGGGCAAGACGTGGTTTGCCGGTCCTGAATCAGCAATGAGAAAGCGCGAACTTGCGATTAAGTACAAGATCGCCGGGCTTGCGATCTGGTACTTCGGTAGCGAAAAGCCATCCACTTGGCGTGTCCTGACGGGAGATTTCGAATAGATTGGATTTTGCTGCTACCCGCTGTGGTAGCCGCGATTAACCTTCTCTTGATGCGGAAGCCCCCTCGTCCGGGCGAGTCGTCAAGGGTAGCCGTATTGATTCCTGCTCGAAATGAGGCCGATAAAATCGGACCTCTGGTTGCTGCGCTTCGGGCCCAAAAACTTCCGGTGATCGTGTTCGACGACGCCAGCGAGGACGATACCACCGCAATCGCCACCGCCAATGGAGCCCGGGTCATCCAGTCCGAATCCATACTCCCCGAAGGCTGGTTAGGAAAAAATCGGGCCTGCCACGAACTAGCCCAGTTTGCGCTCGAACGTCCGATCGATTGGTTCATTTTTCTCGATGCTGACGTCACCCCCCGAGAAACTTTTGGCCTTGCCGTCGCGGGCATGGTGGACTTCTCCCGTCAGCGTGCCGCCGCTGGCTCACCAACCGTCGTCACTGGTATTCCCCGTATCGTATCCGGCACCGGCATTGAGCCCCTCTTCATGGCCTGGATCGGCTGGATAATCCTTGCGTTCGATCCGTTTGGGCTCGTTTCCCGTACCGGCAAAGGGCACGTCCGATTTCTCAATGGTCAATTCCAAATCTGGCCCGCCGAGGTCTATCGCGACCTACTGCCACACGAAGCCATGCGTGGTGAAGTGATGGAAGACGTAATGATTGGGCGCCTGCTGGCTAGAAAGAAAGTCCCTGTCGAGGTCTTCCAGATTGCCGAACACTTAGAAGTGAGAATGTACAAGACGTGGCAGGAAACCATGGATGGCTTTTCCAAGAATGCGTACTGCATCACGGGATCTGCTGCCGGCACCATCGCTTTGGCCGCGTTTCTTGTCTCTGTGGCGGCCATTTCCGCCACGTCGGTCGGCGGCTTAGGATTCCTTATCTTAAGTGGCCTCACCGTCGCCATGATCGCTCAGGCCGCACTGTGGCCCGCATTCCTGATGCCAATCAGCCTTGTGATTGGTGCCGGTGTCCTGATACGAAGCCTCGTCTGGCACCGTACCGGTCGCGTCCGTTGGAAGGGCCGAACGATCAAAAAGACTTAACGAGTCTGATAAGCCGCCAAGCCAGCTTCCAACGCATCCATTGCGCGGCTCAATCGGTTTTGGTCCAATACGTACGCAATCCGAACTTCCTGTTTTCCAAGACCCGGAGTGATGTAGAAACCGGTTGCCGGAGCCATCAGCACTGTCTCTGGTCCTTCCGACGTTTCCAACCGAAACTCCTCCACCATCCACTGACAGAACTGATCTGAGTCTTCAATCGGTAACCGAACCACCGCATAAAACGCTCCTTGAATGGGCGGCACGGTCACGCCCGGCATTGCTTGCAACCGACGTACGACCAAGTCGCGACGCGCCATATATTCCGCTCGGACCGCGGCGAAATACTCCGGGCCAGTCCCGCGTAGGCATGCTTCCACCCCGATCATCTCCAATGTCGCCGCGCTCAGTCGCGCCTGACCAAACTTTAAAGCCGCCGCCATAAATTCGGCATTCTTAGAAACTAGAAATCCAACCCGCGCACCGCATAGCGAATATTTCTTGCTTGCGCTGTCAACCATCACCGCATGCTGCTCAAGGCCCGCAATCTGCAGAACCGAAAGCAAAGCATCATCGCCGTAGAAGAAGTCACGATACACCTCATCCACCACCAGGTAGAGGTTTCGCGCCACCGCAATCTCGGCAATCTGACGTAGTTCCGCCTCGGCAAACACCTGCCCGGTCGGATTGCTGGGGTTGCAAAGCAAAATCGCCTTGGTCCGGTCCGTAATTTTCTGCTCAATCTCCTCGGGGGCTGGTAGGGCAAAACCAATATCAATGGTTGCGGTTAAGGGAACCAAAGTTATCCCCGCCGCCACCGCAAATCCGGCGTAATTGGCATAAAACGGCTCCACCGTAATCACCTCATCTCCGGGATTCAAAGCGGTCAAAAATGTAATCAAGACCGCCTCACTTCCTCCGACGGTCACCATTACGTCGGCCGCATCTACCGGAATCCCCCGTCCGGTCAAGTGCGAGGCATAAGCCGAACGTAGACCCGCCGACCCTGCGGAGTGACCATATTCCAGCACGTCGAGATGCGCATTTCCGGTCGCCTCCCAAAATTCCTTCGGCGAGAAAACATCGGGCTGACCGATATTAAGATAGTGGACCTTCACCCCTTTTTGCTCCGCCCGGATGGCATATTCCACCAGTCGTCGAATGGGCGAACTCGGCATCAAATCAGCGCGGTGAGAGAGCAAGGGCACGCTTTATTATGAGTTGTTGTGCATCGGAGGATGACTAAAGAGGCGTGCCGTCGAGCTGCCACCGCCCTACCTTATCGCATGGAATCCCAACCGTCACGGATCCGTGTGATCGCGTTTGCAGGACCGAGAAACCGGGATCGCTGATCCTTCTATCCAGGGGTTCCATACATGCAGTAGTCAAGAACGACAGCTAACGTATTCCCATGAACTTCGGCAAAATCGCAATCTCCTTCAGCACTCTCACTGTTATCGCGGCCACCAGTCAAGCTGGTTACATCTACGGGCTTTCCAACAGCAAGACTATGAGCGGAATCTACAAGATTGATACCGCCACCGGAAAGACCAGTCAAGTTCATAGCCTCAAACTTAACCACCAAGATAACAGCGGGGAAGATAACGGGCTGGCTCTTGATACGAAATCTAAGTCGTTCTACTATGCAAATTACAAGAAGCAACTGGTCAAGGTTGACAGCATCGGTGAGAAGGTAGTCGGTAGCCTGAAGGCGGCCGTTTCAAATGCTACGATCTACAACAATGCGTATTACTACGTGGCCGAGGGTGGCTCTCAGCTACACAAGGTCGACCTGGGAACTTACACCGACACCAGCTACGCCACGTTAAAGATTGGAAAGGAAAACTATTCGTCGGGATACGGTGATATTGCGTCACAAGGCGACGGGACATTCTACGGTGCGGGGTCAGAGGGTTTCTACTCCGGAAATCTTGAAAACAAGGGCATATCCAGCATCAAAAAGATCGGTAAAGGTCTTGGCAATATGCAAATCGGTTACTTTGGCTCCTCTCTCTACGGGGTGAATACCGGAAACAACAACGATAAGGCGGATGCGAACAAGGTCTACGCGATTGACACTGCCACCGGTACCAAGAAGTATTTATCGACTCTCGATAACTCCAAGTTCTTTATAACCGACGTTGCGAGTGCGGCTCCGGTACCGGAACCGGCTAGCCTGGTGGCAATGGGCCTCGGTTTGGCGGGAGTAGTCCGACGCCGGCGTCAGGCAAAGTAATTTGCATCATCCATCCCCATCACCCCTAGTTGTAAGTGACTAGGGGTGATTCCGTTATGCGGCATCCAGCCAGACTGTAAACTCTGCGTCAGATGCAAGCCGAGCCCAATTTCGAAGTCATCGTGGTGGGTGCCGGGCATGCCGGTATCGAAGCCGCACTGGCGAGTGCCCGGTTGGGTCGTCGCACTCTTTGCATCACGCTAAACGCCAAGCGCATCGGCCATCTCCCGTGCAATTGCAGTATCGGCGGCCCCGCGAAAGGGCACATGACCCGCGAGGTCGACGCCCTCGGCGGTCAAATGGGCATCACTACCGATTTCGCCCTCACCCACATCCGCCGCCTTGGCACCAGCAAGGGCCCCGCCGTTCAAACCACCCGCGCCCACGTCTGTAAAAACCTCTATCCCGCCATCATGCAGCGGGTCTTCGCCGAAACCGAAAATCTTACTGTGCTCGAAGCCGGAGTCGAGAGTCTCTCCTGGGATCAGGGAGGCGTCACCGGTGTCATTCTGCAGGATGGAAGTCAAATCTCCGCTCGCTCGGTGGTCCTTACTACCGGCACCTTCCTGAACGGACTCTGTCACCTCGGCCAAGTCAAAACCGTTGCCGCTCGCCACGGCGACCCCGCCGCCCTCGGCCTCTCTGCGTCCCTCCGCGAACTCGGCATCCATCTCCGCCGCTTCAAAACCGGCACCACTCCTCGCATCGCGCTCGGCAGCATCCACTTCGATCGCACCGAAGAAACCGCCAGCGAGCCGGAAGCCGGGCCGTTTAGCTTCGTCCATGACGACCTTTATCCCGAGCGTCCGCTTCTCCCATGCTGGCAAACCCACACCACCGCGGCCACCAAGGAGATCATAGAGAAAAATCTCCACCAAAGCGCCATGTACGGTGGACAAATCGAAGGCGTCGGCCCGCGGTATTGCCCGAGTATCGAAGACAAAGTCGTCCGCTTTGCCGACAAAATCACCCACCCTGTCTGGCTAGAGCAAGAGACCTGGGACGGGGAAGAGGTCTACGTGCAAGGCGTCTCCACTAGCCTCCCTGCCGATGTCCAGATCGAGTTCCTCCGCACCATCACCGGACTCGAAGATGTCGAAATGCTACGGCCCGGCTACGCCGTCGAGTACGACATGGCCGACCCGCTCCAGCTCCAGCCATCCATGATGTCCAAGCAGCTCGACGGCCTATTCCTCGCTGGTCAGCTCAATGGCACCAGCGGATACGAAGAAGCGGCGGGGCAGGGGATCGTGGCGGGCATCAACGCCGCCCGCTACGCCACTGGCGAAGCTCCCATCATCCTCCGCCGCGATAGCAGCTTCATCGGAGTGATGATTGATGACCTCACGACGAAGGGCGTTGACGACCCGTACCGCATGCTCACCGCCCGCGCGGAGCATCGCCTTCTCCTCCGTCACGATAATGCCGACGCCCGCCTCACGCCCATTGCCCGCGAAATCGGCCTTGCCACCGACGCCCGTTGGGAACGCTATGAGCAGAAGCAAGAGGCCATCGCCCTCGGACGCGTGGTGCTAGAAAACACCTTCATCATGCCCGCCGAGTCCGATCAACTTGCCGCCATCGGCAGCACCCCGGTCGCAGAGAAAATCTCCCTGTTTGACCTCATGCGACGTCCCGAACTGCGTCTCGCCGGTGTCCTTCAACTCCGCCCGGATCTCGCCATCAGCCGAAACCTCGCCGTCCGCGAGCAACTGGAACTCCTCGCCGTCTACGACGGCTATATCCAGCGCCAAACCGATCTCGCCGCCCAGCACGCCAAACTAGACGAATATCCCATCCCTGCCGATTGGGACTATCACCAAACCGGTGGAATCTCCTACGAAACCCGGGAAAAACTCACCCGCGTCCGCCCCGTGACCGTCGGCCAAGCCTCCCGAGTCCCCGGCGTCCGCCCCACCGATATCGCCCTCCTCATCGGGCACCTAAAGCACGCCGCCGCCGCTGCTCGCTAGCCGAGCAGCGCCGCCACCAGTCCATTTGCGATCGGATTACTCGCGTATCCGAATGGCTGAATCCCGTGCCCGCCGTCCAAACGAAAACAATGCACATAGCCCGCGTCCGTCCGGGCGATATACAAGTGCCGCGCATACGTCCGCGTGTCAATTCGCGTCATGATGGGACGCCACCGTGGATGTACCGAATCCAACCAATCCGATTCCATCGCCCCATCCGGGGAAATGTCCACCCAAAACTCCCACTGATCCCGGTACCCGAGCCGCTCCCACAGTGGATCGTCGTGAAACTCCTGAATGCACTCCCGCCAAAACGGCATCGGCACCGTCGGCGGTTGCGGCCCTGGCTCGTAAGCAAACTTTTCCCGAATCAGGATCGGCCACTCGCGAACCACCTGGCCATCCAGCCGAACCTGAATCGCCGTCTGGCCCGGCACCGCATTCCAACTTAATTCCCCTAAAAGCTGCGGAGAAAACGCGTCCGATTCCCCGATCAAAATCTCCCGCCGATACCCAACTTCCCCGGCTAAAGAGACCTCCACCGAGTGCTCCCCGACCGGCAAATTCGCACCAATCCGAACCGTGATCGCCCCCGCAAAACCCGCATAGAGCGACTGCCAACCCGCCCGATTTCCGCCGTTCACCCAAGGCGGCCGCCGATTCGGAATCAGAAAGAATGCGGCGTCGGAATTCCAAGCTGCGCACTCCTCCGCCGAGAATCTTGCCTGCAACCAATCATCCACCATCCCACTAGAACTGATCGGAGTATCCCGCCACCCGGTCACTGCGTAACCCGCGATATCGTGATGCTGACGTACAAAATCATGCGTAAATCGCCGAACAAATAGCGCCTTTTGCCGCGACGACTCCATCAACCGCGAATGCCGATCCGCCTCAAATTGCGTCTCCGGTAGAAAATTCGGCAGGTCATACTGCCACCGCACCCCAACGTCATTCAGAACTGGGTCACGGCTCGCCCAGTACGGCTCTTCGGCCCGCAACCGCTCCGTGTCCCGGTGCACGTCGTGGTCGTTAAACTCCCCCAACAAAATCGGCTGCCGCGCCCGCGCGCCGGTCCGTAAAGAATCCAGTAGCGGAGGATAAAACGGCAAGTCCGCATAGGGATGAAAGTCGGCAAATGTCCCAAATTCTCGCAAATCCGCCTCGTACATCTCCGATCCGCCCGAATTGTCCTTTACCAGCGGACAGCCCGTTATCTCCTGAATCAGTCGAACCAATTCCGCCCGAAATTCCGGTCGCACCGTCGACCCCAGTTCACACCCCGCCGTCCACGCCACCACATTGTCGTGATGCCGATACTGCTCGACAATCCGTTCCACCTCCGCCCGCGCCGCATCTTCGTCAAATCCTTCCGCTGGCGCCCAAAGCGGCAACTCAATCCAAGCCATCATCCCTGCCTCCCGCAGTGCCTCCAGATACGCTTGCGGTGGTACCCACAGGCAAAACTTCATCAGGTTAAAGCCCATCTGGCGCGCTAATTCAACTTCCGTGGAAATCAAGTCCGGCGTGTTCGGATTCCCCGTTTCCGGATACCAACCCCAGTGCAAAGCCCCGCGCAAATACACCGGAACGCCATCCCAAAACAGCCGATTCTCGCGTAAAGAAATCCGACTCCCCGCCACCGGTCGCACCAGCGGAGCCCCATCCGTCAACCAAACCGAACCCCAAATGCCCCCAAAGGTGTGAAAAACGTAAGGCAAAAAGCCACTGAGAACGCTCTTCACCGGGGAGGTGGGCCCGCCGTTTTTGGTCACCCGTACCTCCACCTCATTTGCTCCGGCGTCCAGCGGAATCTCAAACGCATCCCAAATCCCGTGGTGAACCACTCTTGATTCCCCATTCACCCGTACTTCGGCCGCGTAAGAAATCCCATCAAACCGCAAAATATTCGGTACGTCCAGTTCGATGAAGGTTTTGTATGTAGCGGGACCCTCCCACCGCACGTCCACATCGGTACACCAAACGTGGGGCAGGGAAATCTCCCGTGCTCCTTCGCCGTAGTCCACTGTCCAGTCTCGCACCTCGCGCACGGGGATAGGTTATCGCGTTTCCGTTCGTACATACTCACGGAAGCGTTATCGCATCACGGAAGATCAGCTATGACCACTCTCATTCTTCTCGCCGTCGCCAAAGCTGGCCCCACCTTCTCCGTCAAACTGGAAAAGACCGTCCCCAACCTCCACCCCATCGCGTTTGCCCCGGCCCCGGTTGGCAGTCAGGTGGCCATCAGCATGGAGGACAGCACCGTCCGGGTCCTCGATGCCAAAACCC
This sequence comes from Fimbriimonadaceae bacterium, assembly GCA_947447315.1. Taxonomy (GTDB): domain Bacteria; phylum Armatimonadota; class Fimbriimonadia; order Fimbriimonadales; family Fimbriimonadaceae; genus Fimbriimonas. The sequence goes on along the minus strand of CANFJD010000099.1, from coordinate 945 downwards.
GGAACACCACCCGAAAACTAGCCACCCATCCTCAGCCCGCCTACGCGATCATTTGGAGCAGTGACGGCGCCTGGATCGCCACGGGAGACGAAAGCGCCCGCATTTGGATCGAAGATGCCCGAAACGGAAGTAAAGTTCGCGAGTACCGCACTCACACCCGCGGGATCCAAAAGTTGAGCTTTGACTCGGCGCGAAAACTCCTTGCCAGCACCGGAAAGGATGACCAAATCAAGATTTACGACACCTCCGACGCAACTCCCAAGGAGAAATTCTCCATCCTCGGCAAGGGTTCTAATGTCTACGGCGCAGAATTCAGCCCGACTTCATCAATCATTTCAACCGGAATTCTCAGCGACGCGGGTCGGGAATACGACGGCACGGTTGGCAAAGTTGTAGGATTCTTCTCCTACGGCGGCAGCCAAGGCACGTACGACATGGCGTATAACCCCACCGGCACCCGGGTCGTCACCGCCGGTCGCGATGGCACCGCGGTGATTTTCGACGCCAAAACCAATAAGAAGATCGCTAGCCTCAAGGGCCACCAAGACTGGGTCATCGACGCTGCATTCAGCCCCAACGGTCAGTTCATCGCCACCAGCTCCACCGATCGCACGGTTAAGATCTGGAACGCCTTCAGCTTCGCCAAGGTAGCGGAACTCACCGAGCAGAGCAGCGTCGGCTCCCCGCTCGCTTGGACTGCCGACGGTAACTACCTGCTCACCGTCGATATTTCCGGTGGACTTCAGGTGAACCGAGTCACGCCCGGTCAGCCTTCTATCAAAGGCACCGTAAATCTCCCGGTCCAACCGGGCAAAGCCGCAAAGTCGGGAAAGGGTAAGAAGCGCGGAAAAGGCTAGTACTCTCCGAAAAGCGAGGCGGGACTCAGTCCCGCCTTCTCCCCGGTTGAAGCCGCCCCTAGAACGCTAATTCGTGTTAATCGTCCTT
>CANFJD010000098.1 GCA_947447315.1 Fimbriimonadaceae bacterium | reverse complement strand
GGGCGGTTTCCAAGTAATGCGTGAACTGCTCCGTCACCGACCGTTGTTGCAGGAGCGAGAGACGGATGAGGGCGAACGCCCCGCCGGTGAATCCGGCGGCGGCGGTGGACCAGGCGGTGATGGCTTGCGGTTCGATCAAGCCCACCGCCACAAGAATGGAACGCGTTGACGCAGGTAGCGAAGAAATTTCCGAAGCATCAGAGAATGCCTCCGTAGACGGTCTGCCACAAACCGTAACCAACGTTGTAACGGGCTCGGGCACCGTAGTAGTAACGGTCCCGCATAAAGGCGCTTTCGCTGCCGGAGCCAGAATCGAGGGCGACGAACTCTACCGGGACGTCGCTGCGTTGCTGCAGGATGACGGATTTCATGGGTCGCTTGGTATCCAGCAGGAACCAGTAGTCATCGCTGTTGCCGGTGAGGAATGGCGAGACAACTACTTGCAGGCGGCCCTGGAAGATGTTCTTGTAGTTAGTGGGAGGGCTGGTATCCACCGTGCTTCCCTTGTAGATGACGACGGGGCTCTCCACCAGTTCGAGCGCGCTCCACTGGAGTTTGGGACCGACGACAAGGGTGTCGGGCATGATGCCGAGCGGGGTTCCGGTATCGTCGGGAACCAGCATCATTTGATTGATGCCGGCGGCGATGGCGTTGCCGCTGAGGGCATCGGGGACGCGGTTGCTATAAGTAGTTCCCGCTACGGGGTGAGCCGTATTGAGGACCGTTACCCCGTCGTAACCTGTGGTAGTTGCGGTCGCCGCGAGGGCTTCGACTACCAGCTGGCTGCGGTGTTGGGCGACGCGGAAGGCGAGATCGCGAATGCGCAGTTTGATGAGATCGAGTTGGTCATCTTCCAGAGCGCGGCGATCGACGGCAATGGTGCTTTCGAAGGTTTTGTCTTCGATGCTGGTGGTGAAGGCCGCCATCGCCCCGGGACGTCGCTCGTCTACAAATTCGCGCATCGGCGGAATTGCTCCTAGCCAGGGGTATTTCTGGACGGGCAAAGTGGTGTTGATGGTGGTGGCGATGCGGTCGGCGATGCTTTGGTCCACCTCGTTTCGGTAGGCCATTGCGAACTCCGCCTTCAGGCCGGGGAGAAGCAGATCGGGAATATCAGATTTGGTTAATGCCATGGTTTCGGTTGGGTATGGGGATCACACGCAGTAGTTGTCGATGCGAATACGAACCCCGGTTTGTCCGTTGGAGGTGGTTTCGATGGCGGTGATGGTGCCGACCTTGTACAGGTTGGTGAGTCCGGTGACGGAGACCTGAACCTCCCAATCGGTATTCGCGTACACCTCTTTGCCGATGTCGGCGATTGTGGGCGTGAAGCCGGTGGCGCATTTGAAGATGAACGAACCAGCTTTGGCAATGAGGATTCCGCGGTCGCCGGCGGCACCGGCCGAGTTGTCCACGGTTTCCACGGCGACGCCAAGGAACTTGAGACTGGCGGTGGTGTGGGTGATGCTGGCGGCATAGCCGGTGGTGAGCGCGGCGACGAGGGAGCCTTTGTATTGCTTGACGTTGCTGAGTCGGTATTGGGCGACAAGGCCCGGTTTTTCGAAGGTTTCGTAACTTGAGGTGAGAGCGGGCATAAGGGTTATCGGCGAGCGGCGATTTCGCGCAGCTGAATGTCGGGAAAGTGGCGACGATAGAATGCGGCTTCTTCGGGCAGCATGAGGGCGTCGTCACTCTCGGGGGTATTGAAGACCGGGGGTTTGGCGATTGGATCCGTCACTGGGCGCGCGACACCGTTGCGGATTAGCTCAGCGAAGAGGTGCGCGACGGGCGTCGATTCGCCGTTGAATTCCAAGGTGTTTGGCAATTGGCTGAGCGCCGTGTGGATGGCACGGGCAAATGGCACTTGGGCGGGCGTTAGGCGGCCTTGCTGGACCCATTGGCGCAGTTCGGCTTCCGATTCTCGCGCCTGGTTTTGGGCGCACAGCGCTTCGTAGGCGGCGCGGTAGTCGATGGTGGCCGCGAATTCTCGATCGAACCGAATCGACTCGCCGCTGAAGATTTGAGCGGAGGCAACGCGCGGGTTGCGGACGAGGCTTACTTCGCGAATGGCGCTGAGATCGGGGGCGAGGCCGACGGAGAGCGACTTGGCGGCTGATTTCTCGAGGAGCGCGTGGGCCTCGGGCGAAAACATCAAGGTTCCAAACAGTTCGGCCCCATCGGCGGCGACGGCGGTGAGATAGCCCAGTTCTAGGGGCGATTCCGCGTGTTCGATCCAGACCGGGACCGGAGAGTGGAACGTGGCGGCGAGGGCGGCCACTTGGGCGGGGGAAACCGCGATTCCCTTGTCGGGATAATCCCCCGCTTCAAACAGCTTGGCCCGCCGCTCGATCCAATGGTGCATATCGAGGGTTGGGTTTTGATTCATGCGTTGCATGCATTAATATAGTAGACATATGTCTCGCTTGACAACCATTTTTCGTGAAGAATTTTGAAAATTGTTGGATCGGGAGGGGATGCCATAATGAATGGATGGCCACGGAACCCGGTTCGCCTCTCCAGTCTCAGGCACGCGAACTTGCCGATCTCATGTCCGAATTTCGGTTGCAATCGGCGACTTTGACGCGTGAAGGGCGATCGGTAACGTTCCGTCACCGGTCGAAAGTAAAGTCGGTAGCGGTGGAGACGGTCGCGACCGAAGAGGCCGACGAGACGGCTATGGTTCCCGACGCTGCGCCGGTAGCAGCGGTGCCAACCGGAACCCCAATTTCTAGTCCGATGAACGGGATCTACTACGGATCGCCGAGCCCGGGATCACGCGCATTCGTGAACGAGGGAGACGTGGTGACGGCGGGTCAGGTAGTGGGCTTGATTGAAGCGATGAAGGTATTCAACGAGATTCCTTCTCCCGTTAGCGGAACCGTACTACGGATTACGGTGGAATCGGGCGCGGTTGTCCAGCCCGGAGAACCGCTCCTATACATTGGCTAAAATGGCGCGGTCGGGCATTTAGCCGACCGCGCCAGAGTTTGCGGGGGTTTCTCAGCGGGCAGACTAGCCGGCAGCGCTGGGGACGCCCTTTCCGGGTCGACGATTGGGGGTGTTCTGAAGAACCGTCGCTTCCGGCTTGCCGTTGATATCGGCGATGATAATCGAGTAGCTAAAGTCCACTTCCGGGGCCACGTTGAAGTCGCCGAGTGATTTGCCCGCTACGGAAACGTTAAATGCTCCCGTTCCCTCTTTGATCGAGACGCCTTCCGACTTTGCACCGGGCTTGATGTCCTTGCCGATGGTGATGTCGCCGTACTTAACGGTAGCGGCTCCGCCGGTGGTACCGAGATAGATCACCTGCGCCTGGGGTCCGCCATCCTTTCCGTCGCGGAGTTCATCGCGTACTTCGTAGGGAGCGGCCTTGGGTACGAATACCAGAGTGAGTGGCTTGGCGGGCTCTACCTTTACTTTCTGCTCGAAATCGGCAATCGCGGCTCCCTTATAGGAGACCTGTAGCTCACCGGGCTTGACCGGGAAAAATGCGGTGGCCAATCCCGATTGAACGGCGCCGGATGGGATGTTACCGGTCATGCCGGTAATGGGCTGACCGGAGAGGTTCGCGACGCGAACATAACCGGCTTTCGGAAGCTTTTGAATCCGATCTTGCGCGGCCTGCCCCGGGTCGGTACAACCAACGATCAGTACGGGAAGCAACAGAAAAGCCGGGCCAAATTTCTTCACTCCGCGATTATATCACCTATATTTAGCGGAACCCGTGCGGAATTTGAATTGGTAGCACCGGTTAATACGAAAAAATCCCCGCTGTCAATGAACAGCGGGGATGGTAGCTCGTGATACTCACGAGCAAGTCTTCAGACTACTGGCTGAAGTCGTAATCCGGGCGGAACAACCACGGATAGAATCCGTCCCACCAGAAGAAGCCCGGGTTACCGTTGGCATCGTATCCAGTGTAAGGATCGGTCTTGTAGTCGCTGTCGCCGGGGCTCAGCGTAGCGCCGAAGCGTCGGAACTTAGCCGAAGTGTCAGCGAAGGCCATGTTGCCGCCCTTGCTCCACATCCACATCGAGTCGTAGATCACGAACATTGCACCACCGACGCCGCCGCCAGGAGTGTAGATACATGCCGTCGATCCGTCCTGAGCGCAGCGAAGAGCCGGGTTGGTGAGCGAAGCGCCGATGGCGTTGCCCTTACCGCGACCGTTCCAGATCAGGGGAAGCTGGCTCGGAGCCGCAACTGCAGTGGCGCTCCAACCGTGAAGAAGACCATTGTAAGTGAGGTTGCTAAGGGCAGGGCTCTTTACAACTCCAGCTGGGCTCTTGCCGATGCCGTAGACTTCCTTTTCCGGAAGGCCAGGACCTTCGAGCAGGCCGTAGCTCTTGCTGTACGGCTGAAGCGTGTTGCTCCAGTGGCTCGAGTCCTCTCGCATTCGAGCGGCTTGACCCTGAGCATAACCGGTACCCATCCAGCCGATCGGCGTGGAAACGTTGAAGTTCCATCGCCAGCCAACGCCCGGGGTGAATCGGTAAGCGATCGGGAAGGTGTCGTCGCTATCCGAAAGATAGATTGCGAACGAGGTAGCCGTCTGCTTTACATTCGACAGAGCCGCCGTCTTCTTCGCGGCTTCCTTCGCCTGGGCGAAGACCGGGAAGAGGATCGCGGCGAGAATCGCGATGATCGCGATTACGACGAGAAGTTCGATGAGGGTAAATGCTTTTCGCATGGCTGAAAAATTCCTTAACGGAGATTGCCAATCAATGAACTGCCTTCAACGCTGAAGACCGATCAAGTTGGGGACATTGTAAGCACTTTTTCTGGATTTTGGTGAATGTTAAGAACAAATATAGTATTTTTACTAGGTTTTATGCGAACTTTTTGTGCACGGGACCGAAACAAATCCAGTGATGCAGTTCTTCACTCGGGGAGTTTGTTAAGAAAATCTGATCGCAAAAGCGGTGCTACGGCAAGAAAAAAGGCCCACTCCCGTTTTGAGAGTGAACCTTTTGAAGAGGACCCGATTGGGTCCTTGCGGACGGACGAATTTGTTAGATCAATTCTCAGGCGTCTGTGCCTTTCCGCCGCCGCCGTCGCCGCCGAGCGGATTCTTGGAACCCTGGGCAGGAGCGGTGCTGGTGGGGGAGGCATTATCGCCGCAGCCAACGGCCGCGAAAACTAATACCGCCAAAACGATGAACGAAATGATGCTCTTCATGATCGTATGTAAAAATCCCCGAAGTCACGTGGACAACGGGGATGGTACCTAGCAACGAGTGCTGGGTGGTAGGGAGACTACTGGCTGAAGTCGTAGTCCGGTCGGAACAACCACGGGTAGCCCGCGTTGTCGGTCCAAACGAATCCCGGGTTGCCGTTGGCATCGTATCCGGTGTAAGGATCGGTCTTGTAGTCGGTATCGCCCGGGTTCAACGTCGCGCCGAATCGTCGGAACTTAGCCGAAGTGTCGGTGAACGCCATGTTGCCGCCCTTTGCCCACATCCACATCGAATCGTAGATGACGAACATAGCACCGCCGACGCCGCCGCCGGGGGTGTAGGTGCAAGCGGTCGAACCGTCCTGCGGGCAGATGAGAGCCGGGTTGGAAAGCGAAGCGCCGATGGCATTACCCTTACCGCGACCGTTCCAGATCAGGGGAAGCTGGCTAGGAGAAGCAACCGCCGTTGCGCTCCAACCGTGGAGAAGACCATTGTAAGTCAAGTTGCTAGCGGCCGGGCTCTTAACCATGCCAGCAGGCGACTTGCCGATGCCGTAAACTTCCTTGTCAGGAAGGCCCGGGCCTTCGAGCAGACCATAGCTCTTGCTGTACGGCTGAAGAACGTTGCTCCAGTGGCTGGCATCCTGTGCCATTCGAGCAGCCTGACCCTGAGCGAAGCCAGCTCCCATCCAGCCGAGAGGCGTGGACACGTTGAAGTTCCATCGCCAGCCAACGCCCGGGGTGAATCGGTAAGCGGTCGGGAAAGTGTCATCGCTGTCCGAGAGGTAGATCGCGAACGAAGTACCGGTCTGCTTGACGTTGGAAAGGGCGGCCGTCTTCTTCGCGGCTTCTTTCGCCTGGGCGAAAACCGGGAAGAGGATCGCGGCGAGAATCGCGATGATCGCGATTACGACGAGAAGTTCAATAAGGGTAAATGCTTTTCGCATGTTTGAAGATTCCTGATCGGATTGCTGGATGTCTGTGGCTAAAACACGTGCCGGAGAAGTTCACCGACCCAAGCAACTTGACGACAGTTTAGGCCCATTTCCGGTAGCTTTGTAATTATTCTAAATAAATACAGTATTTATACTGGCTTACATTCGAACATATTGTGCTGACAATGCGTCCACGGGGTTAGTTCAGGTGGGGAAATTGCATTGAATTGTTAAATATTTCGCATTTCTTTGGTAATTCTTAACTTCCCATAGATCATTTTTTAGCGAGTACCAAAGACAGTTTCGCCCTCCTATCCGGTGTGGACAGAAGGGCGCTTCTTGTTGCCGATTTTGATCGGGTTAGTTTTCTGGCTTCTGAGCTTTTCCGCCACCCGCATCTCCACCCAAAGGATTCTTAGATCCCTGAGCCGGGGCGGTACTTGTAGAACTGGAACTATCTCCGCAGCCGAACGATGCCAGTACGACGGTGACTAATAAAAGGATGGCAAGAGTGCGCTTCATATTCTTAAAATGGAAATCCCCGGGGTCGCGGGGACACCGGGGCGCTGGCCCGTCGAAAAAACGGCGGGCCAAAGGATAGCCTACTGGCTGAAGTCGTAATCCGGTCGGAACAACCACGGGTAACCCGCATCGTCGGTCCAAACGAATCCCGGGTTGCCATTGGCATCGTATCCGGTGTAGGGATCGGTCTTGTAGTCGCTGTCTCCCGGGTTGAGGGTTGCGCCGAATCGTCGGAACTTAGCCGAGGTATCGGTGAACGCCATATTGCCACCCTTGCTCCACATCCACATGGTGTCGTAGATCACGAACATCGTGCCGCCAACGCCACCGCCGGGAGTGTAGGTGCAAGCTGTCGAACCATCCTGCGGGCAGATGAGAGCCGGATTGGTGATCGAAGCGCCGATGGCATTCCCCTTACCACGACCGTTCCAGATGAGAGGAAGTTGGCTAGGAGAGGCGACAGCGGTTGCGCTCCAACCGTGGAGGAGACCATTGTAAGTGAGGTTGCTCAGCGCCGGGCTTTTTACGAAGCCGGCAGGCGACTTGCCGATGCCATAAACTTCCTTGTCGGGAAGGCCCGGGCCTTCGAGCAGGCCGTAGCTCTTGCTGTACGGCTGAAGCGAATTGCTCCAGTGGCTGGCGTCTTCAGCCATGCGACCGGCTTGTCCCTGAGCGTAGCCCGTTCCCATCCAGCCAAGCGGAGTGGAAACGTTGAAGTTCCAACGCCAGCCAACTCCATTGGTGAACCGATAGCCGAGCGGGAAGGTGTCATCGCTGTCGGAAAGGTAGATCGCGAACGAGGTACCGGTCTGCTTGACGTTGGAGAGAGCGGCCGTCTTCTTCGCGGCTTCTTTCGCCTGGGCGAAGACCGGGAAGAGAATCGCAGCGAGAATCGCGATGATCGCGATTACGACGAGAAGTTCAATAAGGGTAAATGCTTTTCGCATGAGATGATTCCTACCGTGCTAGCCGATCGTGGCCAAATCGAAAACCCGAAATTCAAGGTTTCTTGCTAACTAGACGACATTTTAAGCCAATAGTTGAGAGTTTCGTAACTATCCACCAGGAATACAGTAAATTTACTAGTTGTTATTGCCATATATTGTGTTTCGATAGACGTTTTTTCATAACACTGACCCTACGCGCGGCCGCAATTGTTAAGGTTCCTTGTGACCCCTTCGACAATTATTTGATTATCATTCGTCATTTGTACTGCGGAAATTAGATGCGGTTTGGACCGCAATCCGACGAATTTTCAGAAATTCTCCCCCGCCGGGAGCGGTTCCGTGTTAGGATGAAATCGCGTTCCAACGGTGGATACGATGGATTCAATTCTTAGCAAGGAGATCACCCCGGCCGGACATAAGTCTTCCCGCCGCCAATTCATTCAGGCTTCAGCAGTTACCGCTGGTGCCATTGCCCTGACCGTCCATGCCCCCGCGCAGGTTTTCAGCCAGAAGGGCCTCGGCCCGGGCGACCGAAAGCGTCGGCTGGGAAAATTCAGCCTTCTTGAACGAACCAGCTACGGCGTGAACCGAGCCGAAATGCAACGGTTTAATTCGATGGGCTGGAACGGATACCTGGAGTATCAGCTCAATCCGTCCTTTATCGAGGATTCGGACTGCGATCGACGCATGCAGGCGTACGTATCGAGCGAACTATCGCCTTACCAGTGTCTGCGCGAACTGCCGCCCGAAGTCTATTGCGACTGGGAGTGCATCCAGAGCCAGGTCACGCGTGCCGTTTACTCAAAACGGCAACTGCAGGAGATGCTAGTGGAGTTTTGGATGGACCACTTCAACGTCTACATCTATGACGTGCAGCGTGAGCTTCTTCCCGCCCACATTGCGGCTATCCGGAAGAACTGCCTGGGGGATTTTCACACGCTGTTGACGTCGATGGTGAAGAATCCGGCGATTCTTTGGTACTTGGACAACCTAGACAACACGGCGGGCAACCAAAACGTGAACTACGCCCGCGAGTTTCTGGAGTTGCATACCATGGGCGTGGATGGCGGCTACAACGAGTCGGACATCAAAACCGTCTCTCGAGTGTTTACCGGTTGGGGAATGGATGGCTACTTCGAGTGGCCGTGGGACCAAACTACCAACAAGAATTGGGGAAGATTTAAGTACTACGACGAATACCATGATCCTTCCGGTGGACAGTTCCTGGGAAGCGGTCCCAGTAACCTTATCGCCCGTGGCGG
>CANFJD010000097.1 GCA_947447315.1 Fimbriimonadaceae bacterium | reverse complement strand
TGGGGGAGGGCTGGCAACAACGCGACCCGAACGTCGTTAATGAGGGTACATCCCAAGTTGGCGGCCATGGCGTCGCCCTGAGTTAGGTCAAAACCAAACCGGGTGGCGGCAAGGGCCGTATCGATTGCAGAATCAAAATTGCCCGCCTGAGCGGTGGCCGCGGTTTGCCAAGTCAGGGCCCGTCCGATCAGTCGCCATCCGGTCAGGAAAGGAATTGGGGCAAATGGCTCTCGGGTACGGAATTCGAATTCGCAGGGACGAACCGATGCGGCACGCACCCGAGCCATTGGCTGGGCCATTAAGGCGACGACTTTTCGTTGCTGATCTGGAGTGAAACTAACGACAGAGAGGTATATCGATCTCGTTGCTTCGACATCGAAGGCCGCCGTGGCGTACTCATCGAAAGTAGAACCCGAGCTCGCCCGAGGCTGATAAGTCGGTTCCGCCAATTCGTATTGCGCGGGAATAGCTGGCGCACTTCCGCGACACCCAATAACCGTCGCTCCGACAGCAATGGCGTTGACTGACAAGAGCAAAATCCTTTTCGCTCGGTTCACATTGTTAGGTTACCGGCAACTTTGCGGTTGGGAATGTTGAGCGTGCGTTAAGTGGTAGTGAAAAGCAATCGCAACCAGATACAATTGCGACAATGAAGGGAGTCATCCTCGCCGCGGGTAAAGGTAGCCGCCTGTACCCGGTCACCCATGTCACACCGAAGCCATTGCTTCCTATCGCAAATCGACCGACACTTCACTACGCTTTTGAGAAGTTGATCGAAATGGGTGTAACCGAAATCTGCATTGTGGTTGGCGAAAACGAGACGGTGATGAAGGAGGCCCTAGGGGACGGATCGGCCCATGGTGTGCAACTGAGTTATGTCCGCCAGACGGCACCGAATGGCTTGGCGCATGCCGTCGGTTTCGCTAAGGATTTTGTCGCCGGTGACAGTTTTGTTTTGTATCTGGGTGATGCAATGTACAGCGAAGGTTTCACGGCCCACGCGAAGAAATTCTTGGAGTCTGGCGCGGCTAATTTGAACATCGTTCAGCCGGTTCCAGATCCTTCTCGCTTCGGGGTAGCAAACGTGGACGGGGATCGGATCGTCAAGCTTGTGGAAAAGCCGAAGGAGCCAGAATCCAACTTGGCCATGGCCGGCCTCTATTTCTTCGGTCCTCAACTGTGGGAAATATTGCCTGATCTAAAGCCCAGCGCCCGCGGAGAATACGAAATCACCGATGCAATTCAAATGTTGGTGGATCGTGGCGACACCGTTTTGGCGGGCGTTTATGATGGCGCCTGGTTTGATACCGGAACGCTTGACAGTTTCTTGGAGACCTCGGCCTTCCTGATTGGTGGTGAAAGCCGCCTTGAAGGAACGGTTCACGGCAAAGTGGGAGCCGATGTGGTGATTGGTGAGGGTGCCACGGTTACCTGCGAGTCAATTGAGGACTCGGTGGTGTTGCCAGGAGCGGTGGTGACGGTTGCTGGGCACATTCGGCACGCTCTCCTCGGCGGTCCGGTAAACAGCTCGGGGAACGTAGAGAACGTTATCTTACACGGCGATTATCACGGCTGAATAAGTCCGGGTACCCCGGACTTTTGACGCATCCGCTGGCCCGATGCCGGGGACTCGTAGCGAATAATAGAGCCGTGCTAAGGAAGAATGGATTTCTATTGCTAGTGGGAATGACCGCTGCGGGCCTCACGGTCGGATGTCACGTACCGACCGAAGCCGAAGTGAAGAAGGAAGTCTCCAGCAAATTGGAGACAGCCAAACAAGAAACCGTCAAGCAAGCGAGCGGAATCGCCAAGTCTGCGTGGGTACGGGCCCAGGAAGAGGCGACAAAGCTCGGGGCAACCAGCCCGGAGGTAGCCCTCTTGCAAGCGAAAAACCGTCTGCAGCAAATTCAGGGCGACCTCGCCAACGTCAAGCTCCGTGAACCTGTCGATGATTTCCGGTCGGCGTACGTGGAAGAGCAGATTGCGCGATTGGATGCGGCGTTGGATTTGAAGGAAGTTCGGACCAAGATGGATGCCGCAGTGGCGGAAGCCAAAAAATTGCCAGCGAATGCAACCAAAACGGACGCAGAAATCAGGCAAAAATTAGCGGATGCGCAGAAGAGCTTTCGAGAGATGCAGGCGCAATACGAGATTGCGAATCACAATCTACAGGCTGCCGAAAACACGATAGCCGGCATCCGCCAAGAGATTCAGAAACTCGGCGGAGTGTTACCGAAGTAGGATTAGCGGCGGGCAGCGACGAGAATGCGTTGCCATTTCGGAGTCAAATAATCGGTGTTAACGCCCCGATGCCCAACGCTGGAATGGACAAAGTATCCATTTCCGAGATAAATCCCGGTGTGGCCGATCTTGCCACGCTTGCTTTCCCAGAAATAGAGGCGATCTCCCTGCGCGAGGTCTTCGTAGTTGCGAATCGGCTGCCCAACCAAAGCTTGCTCGGCCGCGGTACGCGGAAGGTGGATGCCAATGGCTCCGTAAACCTTCTTCACGAATCCACTGCAATCTATTCCGCTATTGATATCATTGCCACCCCATTTATACGGAGTGCCGACAAAATTGAGCGACCAGCGGGCGGCTCCGGAACGCGACGATTGGCTGCCAAGGCTTCGCGCTCCCCGATTATTCACCGCCTGAGTTACCTGGTACGGCAACATCGCCACGGACGGGGCAGTAATAAAGCCCTGGGCGCCGTTCGACATAGTCACCTTCAAGTAGTTAGGATTCGGAGAGAAATTTACGCAGATGTACTCGAATGGTTTGGCACGGTAGTAGACCTTGGCGGCGCCATTCGGGGCTGCGTAAATGGCGGCTTCCGCGGTTGTCTGCCCCAATCGGCCTAGCACCACCTTACTCTCCTGGCCCCATGCAGAGCCAGCGAGTGAGACGCTTACCAACAGGATCGAGTGCTTCATACGGATATCTGGTTAGGCGGCGACGAGCTGAAAGGCTTGCAGGATCGTTCGACCGTCGACGGATCCTAATCGTGCCCGGGTGGCCCGCTCTGGGTGCGGCATGAGGCCGAGCACATTCCCCCTCTCATTTAGTACGCCGGCGATTGCGTCCACGCTTCCATTGACGTTTGCAGTCGACGATCGTTCACCGGCGGCATCGACGTATCGGAAGGCGATTTGCTCTTTATCTTCCAGTTGCTTAACCAAATCTTCGCTTGCCACATACCGACCTTCACCGTGGGCGATGGGTATGCGGATGGTGCTCGTGACTCCTTCGGTCCACGGCGACCGGTGAGTTTCGGCGCGAAGGTACACGTCTTGACAGATAAATTTTTCGTCGACGTTCCGCAGGAGAGCCCCGGGCAGAATTTGTGCTTCACAAAGAACTTGGAACCCGTTGCAAGCTCCAATAACCGGTCGCCCTTCGTTCGCGAACCGCCGCACTTCATTCATGATTGGCGACCGAGAAGCCATCGCCCCGCAGCGGAGGTAATCGCCGTAGCTGAATCCGCCGGGCAAAAACACACCGTCATAACCGTTTAACGAGGTTTCGTCTTGCCAGACATATTCGGCTTGAAGACCGAGATCATCTCTCAGCGAGTGATAGGCATCTTGATCGCAATTGGAACCGGGAAACTTGAGAACCGCGATTTTCATTCGATGACGCCCTCGATTCGATAGTCTTCGATGACCGGATTGGCAAGGAGTTTGTCGCACATCTCCTTCACTCGAGCTTCGTCGTACGACGTAACCTCGAGGTCGATCACTTTACCAATCCGAGCGGTGGTGAGTTCGGAATAGCCCAACTTCACGAGTGAATCGGCCACGGTCCTCCCCGCCGAGTCGAGCAAGGACGGCTTAAGGGTAACGATGACTCGGATTCGCGGCATACCGTATTTTAGCCGGTTAGAGGTATCCGACCGATAAATGGTGCAAAATGCCGGAAATGGTTTTTTCGCTCTCCCTAATGCTTGCTTCGCCCGCCGCGATGCGTTTGCCGGTGTTGGAATCGATTATTCCCAAGCCAGTGTCGATGGTCGCGCAACCGGGTGCGTGCTCCCTTGGCAACCAGATTGTCATGGATGGACAAATTACCGAACTTCCAAAGCCAGACTTACCGGGCGCGATTCGACCTTACTTGCCAAATCGCGCCGGGGCACCGATTCGGCTGAAGGTGGATCCAACGCTCAAAGTGCTCGGCGACGAAGGGTACCGACTATCGGTAAAGGCGAACGAAGTGAATATTTCTGCCGCTCGACCCGCGGGGGTGTTTTACGGAATCCAGACCCTGCGGCAAATGATCCACAAGGACAATCCTGACATCCCGTGCGTGGAGATCGAGGATCAACCGCGGTTTTCGTGGCGAGGCATGCATCTAGACGTCGCCCGAAACTTCCAACCGAAGGCATTCATCCTGAAGTATCTGGACCAGTTGGCATTCCACAAGTTCAATGTGTTCCACTGGCACCTTACCGACGACCAGGGATGGCGAATCGAGATAAAGAAATACCCCAGACTTACCGAAATTGGATCGAAGCGAACGGATACGATGACCCGCTACGAGCCACCCGAATACGAAGGTAAGCCGTCGGAAGGGTTTTACACCCAAGATGACATTCGCGAAATTGTCGCCTACGCCAAGGCGAGATTCATCAGGGTGATGCCAGAGATTGAAATGCCGGGTCACGCCCAAGCGGCGATTGCGGCATATCCAGCCCTCGGAAACTCCGGCAAGGCCCCCGAAGTATCGGTTCAGTACGGCGTCCTCAACGAGATTTTCAATGTGGACGACAGCACCATCCGGTTTTTGCAGGATGTGCTGGCCGAGGTGATTAAGCTGTTTCCAGGTCAGTTCATTCACATTGGCGGCGACGAAGTCCCTAAGGTCAGTTGGATTAACAGCCCACGTGCGCAAGGACTTATGAAGCAACGGGGCCTCAAGAATGAGGCCGAGCTGCAGAGTTGGTTTGTGCGGCAGATGGATCGATGGCTGGATCGCCACGGCCGGCGCCTCGTAGGATGGGATGAAATTCTCGAAGGTGGCCTTGCCCCCGGCGCGACCGTCATGAGTTGGCGCGGGATGGAAGGCGGAATTGCCGCCGCGAAGGCTGGACACGACGTCGTGATGACTCCCACGGCTTACACCTATCTGGACTATTACCAGTCGCGGGATCGTAGCACGGAGCCGATTGCGATTGGCGGTTATCTACCGCTAAGGACGGTCTACGCGTTCGAACCCATTCCACCAGAATTGACGCCGACGGAAGCGCGTCGGATTCTGGGCGGTCAGGGACAGATTTGGACGGAATACATTCGCGCTTCCGAGCATGTGGAGTACATGACTTGGCCCCGTGCCTGCGCCCTGGCGGAAGTTTTCTGGAGCCCGTCGGATGCCCGTGACTATCCAGATTTTCGAGCACGGTTGGGCGTTCATTTACAACGGCTGAAGGCAATGAAGATCAACTACCGGGAGCCAGGGCCAGAGGAGACAACGCCTTTTGCCCGTTGGAACAACAACCAGTTTAAAGAGGAGTGGACGAATTGGGACCTGGATGTGACCGACAAGATTAAGGAAGGTGACTTTCGCGTGGTCTTCAACTTTATCGGTGGTGAGTGTCGATTGGATATCGACGAGGTGGAGCTAATGGAGGTGGGAAACACCGTGGCGGTGGATTCTCACGACGGACAGACCGGGAGCGTGGATAAAGACAACATTTACCGGCTGAGTTTGCCGGTAAAGAAGCTAGGAGTCCGGTACATTCTGCGGGCGAAAGTTCGCACTGATGGCGGGACCAACTCCATGGGCGAAGTCTCTCTCCTGTCGGGTTCATAACCGGCTATCGGGTCTCGGACTGGTACCCTCTACCGCATGGTGGTGGATACAACCGATGAAGACTCTGCTGCCGAGAGTGAGCCCGGTAGCGATATTAGGCTAGACGGCCCGCCCCCCTTTCTGGGAGAGAGTATCTCCCGCGTGGTCTGGACCTTAGCTTGGCCAGCGGTTGCTTTGAACTCGCTGCAGGTGGTGAATACGCTGCTGGACCGATTCTACATTGGTCACCTGAACGAGGCGGCGCTCACTGCACACGGAGCGGCCACCACCGTCATGTTCATGATGTTTTCGTTGGCGGTTGCGCTGGGAACCGGCGTCACCGCCATCGCCAGCCGGGCGTTTGGGGCGCGCAATCGTACGGAAGTGCGGCGAGCGAGTCGCCAGGGATTTCGTCTCAGTGTGCTGGCGGGATTCGTGCTGGCGGCGGTCACGGCACTCTTTAGCTATCCCGTTGCCGTTTTCATCTTGCCGAACAAGGCGACGGAAGCCGCCCACCAAATGGCCTACTTCTGCTCCGCCTACGCTTGCGGATTGCCGGCCATTTGCATGATTCAATGCCTGGCGGGCGCACTGCGAGCCACAGGGGACACCAAGAGCCCGATGGTCATTTCCAGTCTTCAAATTTTTTGCCACATCGCTTTGAATACGGTATTGGTGCCGCGCATCGGGCTGGTGGGAGCCGGGATCGCGTTGAGCATCAGTGCCTGGATATCGGCGCTCATCTACGTTCCGTTTGTCTCCACAACCGCCTTGGGCCCCGTTCACCATTTACGGCTGCCGGAGAAGGAGTGGATCGTCCGGATACTGCGGATCGCGGTTCCGGCGGGAGCGATGGCGGCCCTGCGAGTACTTTCGCTGACGGCATTTACGTTGGCCCTGAAGCTGGCTCCGAACGGTGAGGCGGCGATCGCGGCAATGGGAATTGGGTTTGCCATTGAATCGGTCATGTTCATGCCTTCATTCGGACTCTCGGTGGCGGCCGGAGCTTTGGTGGGTCAGTCACTGGGTGCCAAAGATCCGGACCGTGCCTACCGGATTGGTTGGAGCGCATCCCACTGGGCCGGGATCGTCACGCTCGCCCTGGCGGGTCCGATTTTTTGGGCCGCGCCGTGGATTGCCCATCAGTTGTTGCCCGGTAAGCCGGCGGTCATCACCGAGGCGGTATCGCTGCTGCGTTGGCTGTGCGTCACCGAGGTCTTTTTCGCCTATTCGATGGTGATGATTGGAGCGTTGCAGGGAGCCGGTGATACCGTACGTCCCATGCGCATTGCCATTGCCGCGCTGTGGGGCATGCGGGTGCCGATGGCGTTCCTCTTGCTTCTGCCGGCGGGATATCCGATTTTGGGCTGGCACCTCCCGCTCGGAGCCGGGTTGGGGGCTGCGGGCGCGTGGATTGCGATGTCGTTCACCCAATTGGTGCAGGGCGTGCTGAGCGTAATCGCATGGAAACGCGGGGCGTGGCGTGCATTGAAAGTCTAGACTGTAATCAAGTCATTACATTTGCTAAAAACCACAGAAGTGATCGTTCCTGGAGTGAGCCCTTTTGTGTAGACACCTCATGTCTACGATGGTTGATGTTTGTCATTGTTCTCCTGTCTAAAGGTGGTGGGTGGTTTCATCCCGATTGATGAATGAATTCTCTCCGTGTTGTAGAGTGCTACATAAGCGGTGACCGCTCGCTCGGCGTCTTGAAGGTCGGTGTAGATATCAAGTCCTCCTTCCTCGGCTTTAAAGCTCTTGAAGAAGGATTCGATGAAAGCGTTCTGGGTGGGACGACCCGGATCGCTGAAGCTGGCGATGCCCTTCAACGATTCAATTTGGGCAAGGTACGCATGGCTGGTGTAGGATGCTCCACGGTCGGAATGGTGCATCCAGCCAGGCTGGAGGTTTGAGTTTAGGGCGGCGCTTTCCAAAGCTCGCCGGACTAATTCGGTGTCGTTGCGGCCAGAGACCGCGTAACCCACCAGTTCGCGCGTAAACATATCCAGAGCGGCCGCAAAGTAAGCCCACCGCGAGCCGTAGAGTCGCACGGCGGTGACGTCGAAGGCCAGTATCTGACCTTCCCGCACTGGCCGTTTGTCTTTCACCAAATTGGCTCCTCCGGCAAAGCGAACCGGTAGTCGGGGAGTCCTAGGCCGGTCTCATGAGGCTACGTACGCGCTTTTGGGCCATACCCAGATGGGCTGCCACGCGGCGGTAGCCGTACCGGGGAAACCGCTCTTGCAACTCCCGGATGAGGCAGAGTTCCGGTGGTTCGGCCAGCACTTTGAACTCCCGGTAGTATTGCGAGCGGCAGACTCCGGCCGCCCGGCAAAGACGCTCTACCGACAGCTGGGCAAATTCAGGTGCGCGGGTGCGGATGCTCATGATTCGCTCCCGGGGCGTGACTTTTTTTGGTCAAGTAGCTGACGCACGAATTTGAGTTCGAGCCGGGCGATGCGCAGCTCTTCTTCCAGCGCATCGATGCGCTCGGCGGCATTGAGCGCTTGCGCCCGCCAGGGCTGACCTTGAAACGCGTTTTCCCCGTGGACTTGA
Organism: Fimbriimonadaceae bacterium; assembly: GCA_947447315.1. Lineage (GTDB taxonomy): Bacteria > Armatimonadota > Fimbriimonadia > Fimbriimonadales > Fimbriimonadaceae > Fimbriimonas. Next base: position 573 of record CANFJD010000097.1, on the reverse strand, counting down.
TACTGCTCAAGCCACCGGGCCAGCATGCCCAGTGAGAGGCCATGCTCCCGCGAGGCCCGGTTCTTAGTCCACACGCCGCTTGCCATGCGGCGGCACAAATCTAGCTTGAATTCCCGCGAGTAAGTTCTAGGCATCTGCGCCACCTAGTAACAGTAAAGCAGGTGTCCACAAAAGTGGGCGCAGTCCAGATGGCTCGTGCCCCGGGATGAGGGGTTACGCCACGAACCGCGCCACTCCGCATAATCAGGGAACTAGATTTGTGGCCTTTCCTCCCGTGTTTCGGGGATTTCCGAAACCCAATCCCAAGTGCATACGCCCCGAATCACGAGAAGAAAGGCCGAATCGGCGTGCGGACTCTGATCTGATACACTATGAACGAACTATCCGAGTTCTGGTCACTGGCTGGGATCGGCGCGCGGACTCTGATCTGATACACTCTTGTGAGGCCATACGAAGGCGATGGACATGCTGGGATCGGCGCGCGGACTCTGATCTGATACACTCAATCCACCCGACTGGTTAGCAGGGAGAAAGCTGGGATCGGCGCGCGGACTCTGATCTGATACACTGCGA
>CANFJD010000096.1 GCA_947447315.1 Fimbriimonadaceae bacterium | reverse complement strand
TCCGGTGGCGTTAAAAGTGCCGTTCACCTTTCGCTCCGCCAGATCCAGCGTTAGGTTCGCCAGGTCCCTAACATCCACCAACTGAATTGATTGCTCCGCTCGGGCTGGGATCGAGAACTCCTTCTCGCTCATCGCGGTTTTTATCCAGCGGTCAAACCGCTTCGTATGGTCATGGGGACCGCCCACCAGTCCCGGTCGCACAATCGTTGCCTGAGGGAAACTTTCGCGCACGGCGGTTTCGCAGGCAACCTTTAGCCCGCCGTAGGTTTCTCCGGTCACGGATTCCACGTCCCCCGCCGGAGGAGTCAGCAGGGCGGAATCTTCGTCCACAAAACTTGCGTCGGTCTTGTCATAGACACTGATGGTGCTGATGAATAAGTAGTGATCGGTGAGTGGTTGCACATACCTGGCACCATCCCGTACCAATCTCGGAATGTAGCCACTGATATCCAACACCGCATCAAACCGCTCCGTACCAATCCGCCCCGCGCCAATCCGATCTAGCTGCCCATCCCGATCTCCGAGTATGTGGGTTGCTTCGGGGAACAGATCGGCCCCAGTTTTACCGCGGTGAAAAAGCGTCAACTCGTGTCCCCGCGCCAGGGCCAATTCCGTGATGTTGCGACCCAAAAACTGGGTGCCGCCAAAGATTAAAAGTTTCATGGTTTTCGTACGGTGAATTGATCCGCCTTGCGATCGATCAGAATCGGGGAAGCGTTGTCTACCTTTATCCGATTAGGTTGCCCGGTGAGCGCCTCAAAAAGTCGAGCTCCGGCAATCGAGTGGCTCACAAACAGGCTCTTTTGTCCCGTGGGAAGCGCGCGAATGCGGTCCGCTGCCATCCGAATCTGCCGCAACCCGGCCTGATAGTTCGGCGAGTCAATCAACCGATCATGGCCGGGCTCGATGATGAAGTACGCCCGGTACTCCGGCGGAACCGTGATCTTCGGGCCGTACCGCAGCGGTCCGGCGGGATGTTTTCGGGCCGCCCCTCGCTGCTGACAGCATTCCAATAGCTCAGGCCAAATCGTCGCCTTTTGTCGAGTAGCTCTGAGATAGGGACCGATGGTGAGAATGCACCGGCCCGCCGGCGACACGTAAATGGCATCGAATCCGGATGGTAGTTTTTTCGCCAGGGTGTCGGCCTGAGACTGACCCTTCGTCGTCAGCACGTTGAGGGTGGCGTCGGAATATTTGCCCGTCGCATTTGCCACCGTCTCACCGTGCCGTACAAAGATCGATTGCGCCGCCACCAAACTCAGCAGCGGAATCGACGCGAAAACGACACGAGCAAAACTACGAAGCGGCATGGATAGCTGGTCTCCGGTTGGGATCCGGCTCAATGCGGCGTAGGATCTCGCGTGTCAGCGGGGCGACATCGCCTTCGCCATCCAAGAAGTACTTAATCAAGAACAGGAACGGATTTTGCTCGCCCCAGTTAAAGTAAGCATGCGGACGGCGATTGGTGAGCCGCTGAACCTGAAGCATGATCGCCGCAATGGCGTTCGGAATGGCCGGGGCCGAGGCCCGCAGCACCGAGTAATCACCCACGCGGGCACCTTTTACCTGAATGCTTCCTCCGAAGTTACTCGGATCGTCTACCACGATCTCCAGGAATATCAGCGGCTGATCTTCGGGAATTTGGTGGTCTCGACGAATCTCGGCTGCTTTCCGATTGTATTCATCCAAATCTTGCTGATCCGGGTGGTTAGGCACAAACCGTAGCTCTGCAAACCGTTCGGAAGCTTCTTGAATAATGTTTAGAGCCACCAAGTCCAAATCAACTCGGCTTACCCGCAGTTCTAGTGTCCGCCAAAGTCGGGAGAAGAATCCCACGATCAAAATTGCGCCGATGAAGAAAAGCGCAATCTTTAGACCGTCGGGTCGCTCGACCATGTTGGCTCCCGTCGTGTAAACGAAAACTAAAGCGATGAACAGGAAGTAATACGCCTTCCGCATCAATTTGCGGCGGAAAGCGGAAATCGTTGCCGCGACGGTTGCGCTGGTCATCAACACCAAAACACCGGTCGCGTAAGCTCCGCCCTGCGCCTCGACGTCGGCCTTGAAAATGATGGTAACGACAATGGATACCGCGGTAAATAGCAGTACAAGCGGTCGGTTGGCACGCGACCATTCCGGTGCCATTCCGTACCGCGGAAGGTACTTTGGCACCAAGTTAAGCAAGGCCGCCATGGCACTGGCCCCGGCAAACCAGAGAATCAGAATCGTGCTGAGATCGTAAAACGTGCCGAAACCATCGCCGAAGAATTGATGCGCCAGATACGCAAGGGCCCGACCGTAAGCCGCCCCATCTTTCTCAAATTCGTGCGGTGGGATATGGGCGGTTGTGGCAAAACTAGAGCCGATGAGGAAGATGCTCATGATCACGGCAGCCGATATCAGGAGCTTCTTGGCGTTGGCAATTCGGCCCTTCGGCCGTTTTTCCGAGTCGCCGCGTTTACCTTTGATGAGAGGCATGACCACCACGCCGGTTTCAAATCCCGACAGACCAAGCGCCAATCGAGGAAACAGCAACACGGAAGCCATTAAAATCAGAGCTGGATTTCCACCGCGAGTCTCCCAGAGAGAAGTTTGCCATCGCTGGATTTCCACCGGATTCTGGACGACTTCCACCACTGCCCGTCCAACCACGATCATGTTTAAGCCGAGATAGACGCCGACTAAAATGACGGCGATGCTGATGGCTTCGCGGAATCCCATCAAGAACACCAGCCCCAGCGCTGCTATCAATCCCACCGTAATCGGCAGCTGCATCCCGTGGGTGAAGGCCATGTACGGGTTCTCCACCACGTGCGCCGCCGCATCCGACGCGGAAAGCGTGATCGTGATCACAAAGTCGGTGGCGGCAAATCCCAACAGGGCCAGGACAAACAGTTTTCCTTGCCACCAACTGAGCAAGTGCTCCAACATCGAGATGGAACCCTCACCATGCGGGCTTTCTTCGGCAACGAACTTGTATATGGGAAGCGCGCCGAACAGCGTTACCGCCACCAGAATCAAAGTCGCAATCGGGGCCAATGCCGAGGCTCCCATGCTGGCTGCAGCGAGAGCCGCAATTCCAGGTTGGTAACCCAATGTGGAGAAATAATCCACCCCGGTAAGGCACATCACCTTCCACCAAGCCTGAGGCTTATGGGCGTGCTCTTGCACGTAGGCACCCGGTTCGGTACCCGGCTGATGACCTTCCATGAACCAGTGACGAATACGATGTAGGTTCATTCAGACTCTTACTCCGGCTTCAACGGGCCGCTTACAAATCCTTCGACTCCCCGAAGAAGGACATAAAATTTTACTCAGTAGCAAACAGCACCAGTAGGTCGCCGATCGTACGGCTCGCTTCCAGTTCATGCCGGAAGTGAAGAGATTTGTTTACAACGTAAACGTTTCGACGTCCGACTTTTTGTCGAGTGATGGCTTGGGCTTCCTCAAGTTCCTTGACGATGCGTTGGGCCGCACGCTCGGTAATCCCCACCGCCGTAGCCACGTCGCGTAGGCGCATCTCTGGGTCCCGGTCAAGGCATATGAGCACGTGAGAGTGGTTGGTGAGGAATGTCCAACTAGAACGGGGAGTTTCCATGATTTGACTTTCGCGATAGAGTACTCCCGAAACTTGGTTCGGCGTCACCTTACCGTTCGGCGCCGATGACGTCGATTCTCTTCGGGCACAAACTTAAGCTCGTTCTGCTGCGCCAGTTCTTGACTCGCCAGGTCCAGCGTTCCCCTCAGCAGAATTGCATGGGGCACCGGCCGCGAGGGTTCCGAGGCGGTGCTGTGACCACTGGCGATGATCTTCTCGCCAAATACTAGGCTGGTACTGAATCCGCTATCCAACAGCACCGCGTTGTTTACGCCCGCTTCTACCAAGGCACTCGCAAACTGGGCACTCGTTGCCGATTCCCGGGTCGCCGCGCAAACCATCTGCCCGTCCATGGTCACTCCCAGGGCTGCCCGACGCCGGGCATCCATCACGTCTCGGCTGCCGAAAATCATCAACTGTTTTCGGTCCATTGGCACGCCATTCCGCACCAGCAATGCCCCGCCCATAAAGACGTTCTGCACCTCCGGCATGTAGTCCTTGAAGGGCGCATCGTTTTGCATCGTCTCGGGCTGAAACGGCACAAACGCAATCTCATCCTTGCTCCACAACACTACCGGTCGATTCCGCAACTTCTCCCACCGGGTTGTCTCCGTATCGCCGATTACCTCCGGCATGTCCGGCGTTTTGCATGGTCCAACCAGACGGTTGTCGGTGCTCTTGATCGCCGCCATGGCAAAAAACGTGCCGTTGATTCCCGCTTGGGCCCCGGTGCGTTGAATGAACTGCAACACACTCTCACGGGTCTCGCTGGTGGCCGTCTCCGGCGTACCGCCCGTGATCATTGCCAACCGAACCCCCGCGTGCTCTTCAATCTTCAGCGAGATGGTGGCATCCGACCGTAACGGCATCCGAATCGCTCCCCCTCCGCCCCCATCCAGTGCCCGCTGACGGTCTTCCCACGCCTTTTCTAGCCGCGTGTGAACATAGCGACTCACGCACTGAATACTCGGCGACTCCTCCGCCAGACCGTTCACGATGCTGAACGACATCTTGTAGCCGGCCGTCTCCGCCAGGCCCTGCGTCGTCTCGTCATTCTTCCCGTTCGGATATGCCAGGAAGTCAATCTTCCGGCTCAGATTTTGCTCCAGTTCCTGCTTGCTCAGCTGCAATTCTTGCTCTTGCGTCGGAATGTCCAGCTTGGAAAGGTCATCGGGGTGCGTCACTGTGTGCGAGCCCACCGTCACATTCGGATCCGTCAGTAACTCGTTCAGCGTGGCGTAGCTCATTTTCGGGTGCAGACCCTCGGTCTTCCCTACAAACGCCGTGTGGACGAAGACACAAAACGGATATCCGTACTCCTTCAAGAGCGGGTAGGCGTTGTCATAAACGCCCTGGTAGTTGTCGTCAAAGGTCAGCACCACTGCGGTCTCGGGCACTTCCTTTCCGTTCGTCAGGTGGTCATAAAGGTCCTGCACCGAGATTGGCACCGCTCCTTGCGCCTTCAAGAATTCCATCTGCTCCCGAAATTCGTCCACGCTGCAATCGAACCACTGACTATTTCGGTCCCGCTTAGCAATCACGTCGTGATACATGATCACGGGAATCCGCCGATCCTGAGCCCGCATGGAGATCTGCGTATACGGCACCCGCTCGGGCTCTGCCGCCACCTCTGGCGTCACGGGCGGCTTCGTCACAACCGGCGTGCCCGACGGTGACTGACAGCCCACCATGGCCACTGCGAACGCCAAACCCCACCAAAACTTCATTTATTCACTCGCTCAATCAACCGATATCCCACGCCGTCTCGCCGCACCGTCCCGCCTAGAGACGCAATCTCCGCGTCCGATAGTCGATTCTTACGTGTAAACACCCACCGCGAATCCGTTGCCCGAAGGGTCTCGAAGTCATCGGTATCGGTCGCGTTGGCATTTAAATACAAGTACAGGCTCGGCAAGCTGGTCTCTCTTACCTTCAAGGTGCCCGTCCCCTTGTCCTTTTCGCGTCGACCGAGTTGGTACATCGCCACTGACCCGCCGCCATCGCGGGCCGCCCGAATGAATTCGTGCGCTTCCGCCTGGCCCGATTGGTGATAGTAAAGGAACAACACTCCGTTCGCGATCGCCGTCATAGCCCCAATCATGCCCAGGGCCAGGCTCAATTTCACGCGCTTACTCTGCGCCATCGCATCGGCTACCAACAAACTCAGCGGGGGGAAACACGGAAGGATGTAGTGCGGCAACTTGGCTCCGCTGAGGCTAAAGAACACGAACGTCCCGATCGCCCACGCCCACAAAATCATTCGCACGCCGCTCTCATCCTTTCGGTAACTCCAAGTCAGTCGCGGGAAGAACGACCATGGCGCAAAGCCGATGAGCAAAAGCGGAATATACAGCGGCAACGACGCCAGCCCTAACGTATGGGCATCGTCGCCGCCCGTGAATCGATTCAAGTTCTGCTCAATCAGAAACTTCTGGATGAAAACCTCGCGATTCTGCAGGTAGCACGGCACGTACCAACTGGCGGTCACTGCCGCCAACACCACTAAGCCCAGTAATGGATAGGTGACGCCTGGCTTATCCCGCCGCAAAAATCGGAACGCCAACAGGTAAGGGATGCCAAATAGAATGAGTGCGACCGGACCCTTTGCCAGTACGCCCGCGCCGAGTGCAAACCCCGTTACCAGCCACCACTTCGGGGTATCCAGTCGCGCCTCGATGAACGTGAGCACCGCCGCCGTAAGGCAAAGCACCAGGAGCGGATCGGTGAGCATCATTCGCCCCGAACCCACCATCAGCAGCGAAGAACCGGCAATGAGCGGCGCCCAAACTTCGGTTCCCGGACTCAATCGTCGCCGCGCAAACCAGAACAGTAACCCGTAGATACCCGCCGCCGCTAACACCGAAGGCAACCGAGGACCCACCGCGTCGCCGAATAGCCACAGGCACGGCTTGGCGATCCAGTACAGCAGGATGGGCTTCTCAAACCACGGGTGACCGTTGTAGTACGGCGTCACCCACTCGTGGCGACGGTTCATTTCCGCGGTTATCGCCCCGTAGAAACCTTCGTCGAGGTCAAATAGTCCGGTAAGCCACCAGCCCAATAGCGGGAACAGACTCAGCCAGGCCAACCGACGATTCACACCTTATTATGCGGGCAGATACACTTGATGTATGAATCTCGACGAGCTGAAGTTCGATTCCAACGGTCTCATCCCGTGCATCGCCCAGGATCACGCCAATGGCGAGGTTTTGATGCTAGCCTGGATGAATCGCGAAGCCGTCGAACGCACGCTAGCCACCCAGCAGATGACGTACTGGAGCCGCTCGCGCCAAGAATTCTGGATCAAAGGCCAAACCAGCGGTCACACCCAGCGCCTCATCAAGCTCAGCTACGACTGCGACGCCGACGCCCTCCTCGCCCAAATCGAACAAGTAGGAGCCGCCTGCCACACCGGCCACCGCTCCTGCTTCTACCGGGATTTCTAAGCCCAGTTCCGCCCGGGACCGCCGACACTCTTGTCGGCGGCTTCGGCGTTCGTCATCTCAAATGTTTACGTTGGTCGTGACCGAGGGTGCGCTTCGTCTACCGTCTTTCGCAACCGCTCCATGCTGACGTGGGTGTAGATTTCGGTCGTGGCCAGACTTTCGTGGCCCAATAGTTGTTGGACCGTCTTTAAATCCGCCCCACCATCCAGTAGATGAGTAGCGAAGGTGTGCCGAAGGGTGTGCGGCGTCACTGAGGTGGGAAGCCCGGCTCGAATGCACCACCGCTTGATCACGTTCTGCACGGTCCGTGTCGTGATGCGAACTCCCCGCGCGTTCGTAAAGAGCGCATCCCCACCGCCCGGCTTACGCTCTTCGGCCAGATAGTCCTGCATGGCGGCCGCCGCCGTTCGACCAAAAAGCACCACCCGCTGTTTGTTGCCCTTACCGGTCACCGTGATCTCCCGCCGCGAAAAATCGATCGCCCGTAAGTCGATGCCCACTAGCTCCGAAACCCGCAGTCCGGCCGAATACATGAGCTCTAGCAGCGCCCGATCCCGCTTCGGCGATCGCCCATCATCCGGCTGATCCAGCAGTTCGGTGGTCTGAGGCGCATTCAACGCCTTCGGCAACCGCTTCCGCTTGATCGGCGCCTCGATCAATTCGGTTGGATCGTGCGAAATCAGGCCCTGCTCGCGCAGCCAACTGGCGAAGTTCCGCACCGAACTTATCTTCCGCGCCCGCGTCACCGGCGATCCGCCGTACTGCCGCAGGTACCGCCGAATGGCATCCGCCGTCAATGCATCCGGTCCCGATTCCACCGGTAATGTCCCGAGCAGTTGGGCAATATCGGACCCATAAGCCCGCACCGTTGGCCCCGCCTTGCGGATGGCGAGGTGCGCCAAATACCGCCCCGCCGCCGCGCTCAGGCTCTCCGCCGTCACTTCCAGATCCACATTACGAAGCTCGGGAACCGATGATCCCAAGCCCGCTCGTTGTGTTCGGCTCCGGCATCTTCAAAGTAAGAGAGATCGCGCCCCAATTGGTAGCCCGCCTTGGCGTAGGCATCGCGCAGTTGCCGCGCTTCCACCGTGGAGAAAGGCCCTTCCTTGGTTCCGATGTCGATGTAAATCCGCTGCCCTCGCTTTGCCTTCGCCGCCACCATCTTCAGAATCACGCGGTTGTCGAACCAAACGCTGGGGCTGAAAATGCCCAGCCGCCCAAACACTCCGGGATATTCCAAACCGAGATACGAGGTGATGATGCCGCCAAAAGACGAGCCCGCCAGTGCCGTATCGCGGGGTCCGGTCTTGGTGCGATAGGTGCGATCCACGAACGGCTTCACCTCGGTGACCAAAAACTTCCCGTAGTCGCTGGCGCGACCACCGTATCCTTGACTTTTCGTCGGCAGATACTCATTCGCCCGGTCGCCCTGCGCATTGTCAATCGCCACGATGATAAACGGTCGAACAAATTTGCCCCGAATCAGCGATTCTGCCGTTTCATCGGCCCGCCACTCTTGGTTTGGAATGTAGCTGGTGGCGCCGTCAAAGCAGTTCTGACCGTCTCCCATGTAAAGCACGGGATAGCGGTCGCGAGACTTATCGTAATCCGGCGGCAAGTAAACCGAGATGTTACGCTTGTTACCGAGAATTTTGGATTCGAACGCGAGATGCTGCCGAATTTCTCCCGTGAGAGAAGATACGCGTTCGGGCGTTTGCCCCATCAACAAAAAAGCAAGCATAAACTTAGTTTAATGCTTGCCGTCCAAAAAGGATTGGGAAAAATTGGGGCGACTGAGCGGTCTTGAACCGCCGACCTCCTGAGCCACAGGCAAAGAGGTTAGGTTCACCCCATTACCAAATGAACCGAATTGACCCGCTAGAAACCGCTGGAAATAGCTCGGCAGGTATGGGGCTGGTAATGGGTT
>CANFJD010000095.1 GCA_947447315.1 Fimbriimonadaceae bacterium | reverse complement strand
CATCGGCCGGAATGTGACGCTCAAGAACGCCATTGTGCGGGGCTACAAGGTTGGCATCATTGCCCGCAACGCGCCGGGATTACGCCTGCTCAACTGCGACGTCTCCTACAACTGGAAGCCCCGCCTTCTGTCTACTCCCGAAAAGGAAGACGAAAGCGACTGGATGAGCTACCACCAGAACGAGAAGGATGAATGGCTGCGCTACGGCGCTGGCATATATTTGCGCGGAGTCACCCGGTTCGAAATCAAAGGATGCCGAGCGAGCGGTGGGGGCTGCGGACTTATGCTCACCCTGTGCGACAAGGGCCTCGTCTGGAACAACGATTTCAGCTATCTCAGTGCGATCGGCGTGGGGATGTACCGTAGCAGCGACAACCGAATCATGCATAACCGCATCGATTACTGCCTCCGTGGCTTCAGCTATAGTGTCTACAATCGCGGACAGGATTCGGCAGGAATCCTTATCTACGAGCAATCCAACCGAAACACGTTTGCCTACAACTCAGTCACGCACGGGGGTGATGGCTTCTTCTTGTGGGCTGGGCAAACCACCATGGATTCCGGCAAGGGCGGTTGCAACGACAATCTGGTGTACGCCAACGACTTCAGTCATGCCCCCACCAATGGCATAGAAGCCACCTTCAGCCGTAACCGGTTTATCAACAATCTCGTGCTGGAGTGCTGGCACGGTGTCTGGGGTGGATATAGCTATGACACCAAGATCATCGGCAACGTGTTTGGCTACAACACCGAGGGGATAGCCATCGAACATGGGCAAAAGAACGAGATCGCGGGCAATGTCTTCTACCGCGACGACACTGCGATTCACCTTTGGGCTAATGCCGGTGCGCCCGACCCGAACTGGGGCTATCCCAAATCCCGCGACACCAAGAGCCACGGCTATCAGATCGCCGATAACCAGTTTTTGGGCTCCGCGGTAGCGGCTCTGAACTTCACTCGTACGGCGGACATTTGGCTGGATACCAACACCTTCGATGGTGCCAACCGTGTCCTGAAGCTCGGCGATGAAGTTGCGGGAGTAACGGGCATCATGAACAGCGTCGCATTCGTCGGCACGCCCGATGACATCCGTGACGGTCGCGCCGCCGGCAAGGCGGGACTCAGTTCTGAGGAAATGGCAACCCTGTCGGCCTCGCTGAATCCAGCGGAAAGTCTGGTACCGAACATTTCCGTGAGCGCGCTCAGCTCGCCGAAAACTCCGACTGAGGATGCGGAGTACTTTGGCCGATTCAAGCAACGGGCCGTGACATGGAACCCATGGGAGACGCCGGCGATTCTCCGCAAGAACAGCATGGAGAGCGACTTGCGCCAAGCCGCCCTCATCCAACTGGATGATAAGGACTGGGTTGCCCCGCTCAAAGGCGGAATGAATCCATTTTTGCCGTCCACAGCCAAGCGCGGATGGAGAACGATGTTCGTGGATGAATGGGGTCCAGTCGACTCTCAGTCACCAAAGATCGTGCGGGTGACCGATGCCACACACCGTGGGCTGGATTCAATGGACGGAATTCAGTACTTAAAATTCTCGCTCCAGGGACCTCCGGGCAAGTTTCGCGTGGTTTCGACCAAGGGCCTCCGAGTGTCTGATGTCCCAGCGGGGAAGGATGGTGCACTCATCGGCACGGTTCCGGGAGTGTTGACGACGGTGGGCCGACGAGATCAATCGGGCGAAGTGGGTCTTCAACTGGAATTCGTCGGTGCGAAAACGACAGACTACCGAGGCATCAGCACTCCCGCCGGGAAGCCGGTGGTGTTCGGTTGGAGCGAGTTCCGCAGTCCGATAAGCTGGGATGTGTCCTTCTACAAGTGGGAAGAAGCGCTCAATGCGTCCGATCCCCAACGCCACCCAACCAACCCATTCCAGGATGCTCCGGTAAAGCGGATGCAAGTTGACGCGCTAGATTTTGCGTCGAGTGGATCCTTCTACGAGGGTGGACCGGCTAACCACTTCGCAACCCTCGCCGAAGGATCAGTCACCTTGCCCAATGGGACATTTGAGCTCAAAATTACTTCCGACGATGGAATTCGATTCTATATCGACGGAGTGAAAGTGCTGGATGAGTGGCACTATCAAGGGCCAACATCCTACAAAATTCCGATCCGTCCTGGCATTCACAAACTCCGGGTCGAGCATTTTGAAATTGATGGGTATGCCGCGCTGAAGGTATCGGTGAAGCAAAAATAGGTTCCCCGTCGCGGCGCATGACGGGGAACATTGCAGGTGGCGTTAGTACGTAAAGTACAGCGCCAGCACGTCTAACTCGGCGTTCGAGAGTGGTCTAGCCACCGCCGGATTTCGGAAGGTGATCCGAATCCTAACCTTTTTCGTCGTCTGATCAACATATTCCCGCGCATTAAGTCGACGTTCAAAGTAGGTTGTGATCGTGGAGGTTGATCCGCTCGTTCCCGCGTTTGCCGTTCCTAAAATTTCCCAGGCGCCATCGACGCAATTCCACGCCTCTGCTTTTAGAGTTCCGCCCATCGCCCACCGTGTTCCGGTCCGCACCCGGAAGCTACTCACGAATTTCTTTGTGCTCGTGAACTCAAATTCTCCCATAGCCACATCCAGATTTTTGGTGTTGATCGGAACATTCACGACCCCGAAATTGGTGTCTTGTGCCACGAGACCATCGTTGGTCACATTCGCAATCGTTCCCAAGACGTCGGCATATCCCGTGAGCAAGGGCTTTGCCAAGTCGTTACCAACCGTCACCAACTTAGCAACCGACGGCTCACCATCGGTGTTAACCAGTACCAACATGTACGGGCCGGGCGGGATGTCTCCTTTCGATGAGGGAACCTTCACCGTATTTGCGCTGCCTGTTCCGGTGTTACCCAAAGGAATCGGAACATACACTTGAGAGAAGTTAATTCCGTGCGTAGTCGACCCCATGCGGATAAGCGCCGCTTCGCGGAGCGGTTTGGTGGTCGCGACCGATATGCTATTGGTTGACCCGTAGGAAAGAACGGTGGGAGCAAAGGTTATCACCGGCCGCGTTGCGCTGCTGTAGTACCACGGATAATAGATCTCTCCGTTCTTCTGGCGAACATTTTTGGGGCTACCGCCTGATCCGGAACCAACCTTTAGGACAGAACCATCTGGCAATAGAACCGCCGACGAGTGATACACACGAGCAATCGTCTCGCTCGGGCCGGGGGTCAATGTATCGGTGGTCGGATCATAGAGCTCGCTCTGTAGCGTTGCTGTCGTTGGGTCGGCAAAGACGTTGCTGCCGCCGGTGATCAAGACCTGACCGTTGGCGAGAATGGTGGTGTCGCAATCTCGACGACCACCGACCGAGTCCGATATTCGCGTCCAGACATTCGTATTGGCGTCAAATCTGCCGGCAATTTTGAAGTCCACGTCCTTAATCGACGACACCGAAAGTACCTTGTTGGGCAGATACCGGGCGAAGCTGAATTGCTCAAACTTGAACCCTGTAGGATCTGATCCCGCCCAAATATTTGTTGTATTGAACGGATTTAGCTTGCGGAAACCGAACACCGGCCGGTGCAACATGATTTTAGTATCCGTGGTGGTGTACATGTTTGGGTAATACTTGAAGTCACGGAAGTAGCCATTTGTGAGCTCGGAGATTGTGTTCGTCTCCGGATCATAAATTTCTGGATACTGACGGCCCTTGATCGCGCCGGTGGAGTCGGTGTAACTGCCGGCTGCGATGAAAATTTGACCGTTAGCCAATGTCAATGCTCCGGGATACCATCGGTCGTATTTCATATCCGGCAGCCGCTTCCAAACATTACGATAGCAGTCAAACGCCAATAGATCCTTCGTGCCGATATCGTAGGCGATGTGACCACCGGCAACCAGCAAGGATCCGTCCGCAAGGAAGTTGTGTCCGGTACAGAAGACGTTCACGCTAGGTGTCGGTACCGATACATAGGTCTTCGTAGCAGGATCCCAAATGATGGGTAGATCGTTTTCCTCAATCCTCCCCCACATAAGGACCTTCCCGTTAGGCAGAAGACTGGTGTGAACGGCGTTTAGAGGCAAATTAAAAACGGGTGACCAACTGGCCGTTTGCGCCTCCGAAAGCTGAAATATGGTTACGGAAATAAGGATGGCCAAGCACTTGGCGTTGAAATAAAAACGCATCGACTACAATAGTAATAAGTGGCGTGTGATATGACGGTAGCGGTTTTATGTATTTTTTATGGTTACGTTAATCATTATAAGAAAACTAGTATTTTTACTAGTAAGCCGGACGACGTTTACGGTTTGCCGGATGTAAATCTTCAATCGGTAACTTGGAAATCAGCGAAAAACGAGATGGGTGTACCGTTAAAAAGTGGCGTTGCAATAGTACTCTACATATCCACAGAGTGCCCTATTGCGCGAAAGTACCGTCCAGAGCTATTGAGAATCGAAAAAGAGGTTCACGGAAAAGCTGTATCGTGGTGGTACGTTTTTCCTCCGGAAGATAAAGCAACTGCGTATACAAACTTCCGCGCGAGCCAATTAATCGGAACGCCAGTATTCGAACCAGGCTACGGGTTGGCAAAGCAATGCTCCGTTCGCGTGACTCCGACCGCTCTTGTCTTTGACTCTGCTGGCAAACTCCGGTATCGGGGACGCGTCGATGATCGCTCGACAGTAATGGGGGAATGGAAACCTAAAGCCACTCGCCGTGATCTGTATCTCGCCATTAAGGAGGTGGTCGCCGGAAAGCCCGTTTCTCGACCCCAAACCGATGCAAACGGCTGCTTCTTGCCGTTCGTAGTTGAAAACTGATGGCTGGGAACATCTGGTGTTAAGCATCTTCCTAGCGGGGGCAATCATTCGGGTATCCCAAGACCGCCCTTCAACTGACGGGCTAGCCAGTGTTTCAAATGAAGCGCTAATTCGTCGAGTAACGAAAACCGTCAATCTCCAATGTTCTCGTTGCCACACCGGCACCGCTGGGGCTGTTTTCTCGTTCCGTACCGCGGCAAATCTCTACCGATATGCCCGCGGAATAACCGGTGAGGTACTCGGTCAGAGGATGCCTCCCGGAGTGGTAGTGAGTTCTTTGGACCACTTTCTGCCCCAAAGACCGCTTACCCCGACGAATGTTGCTGAAATTTGGGAGTGGGGTAACCGGGTGGAAAAGGGGCTGATATCTGCTGCCGATATTTCGGAATCGATGAATTCAGGCACCACCGAGCCTATGCGCCGTCCCGCTCCTACGGTTGAGATATCTCTGCCTATCTCGGTACCGGCCGAGGGTAGCGGCGGAGTAACCCCGTTTCCATTTAGGGCGTCCATTCCGCCGCAATACCGAAATCGTGCTGTTACCGGTTTTTGGGTCAGTTCTGACTTACCCGGGAGGGTGGTGAGGGCGCGACTTGCTCTGGAAACGATTCAACTTGGATGGAGCTTTGGCAATCGTCCGTGGCACTCAACAAACGACGGCCCCCGAATGCCTCGTGAGGTATCCGGTCAATTGGAGCTTTTGCCAGATGGGGAAACTCACCATGGCACAGCACGTCTCATTTTCATCCTCGGCGCTGTTGCTCCAGCGTCTCCTGCAGTTCAATTTCGGAATGTGTCGCAGCTGATTCGCGTGTCGGGACGTGTGGAAACGATGCTTGACGCGCCGATCTCGCTGTACGGGTTTCATCCCAACTTTTCCGACCAATTGGAGAGTTGGGAAGCCACGGCGGCCCAAGGAGAATCGGCACGAATACGGCTGGCATCGCAACCGGCCGCGGTTTGTCGTAGCATCGGCACCTACTACTTGGCGCAGCCGCTGAAACTACCCTCCGGCAGCCGCTTGGGAATGGTGGTGCAGTATCGTCGTAACCATCGTGACCCAATTTCAGTCGATTGGCTTGTCAAGAAATAAAGAATTGAAAATGTAAGAATTCAGTTGATTGCTACCTTACTATTCGATTTCTAGAAGTTATGACTGGAAATATATAGAAATGGATGACATCAAATGAGAGATGCCATCCGAAATTCTTAAAAAACAATGCAATCAATCAACCGGATGAGAATGCACGGATAATTACTTTAAATTAAGCTCCCATGGAGGAACGGTGAAGCTGAATTGCCGTTTTCGCGATCTGCGAGTACTTAGGATGAGTATGGTTTCGGGTCTCTTCGATCGGGCGTACAATACGGGCGGGGGTACCTTCACCGGCCTGAATCAGAAGATCCCCTTTTCGGATGTAAGCGGTGGTTTGGCCTGCATGAGTCTGGACCGTCACCGTTAACCCATCCACTACATGAACAGTTCGTATCATTCCGGATATCAGACTTCACATATTCAATAAAGTTCGCCAACCTTATTACACTTTTGCGGGATGGGGATAAAAATGCAGAGCGATCATCCGGGCGAGGCGTACAATAGCAACTGGCTGAATGAATTCCATCCTCAACATGTCCCGGTCACTTACCGAATTCATTGGCGAATGCACCTTGATTGCCGGGGATGCGGCGCGTCGCATTTGGAGTCGCCCCGTTGAGATTGCCGAAACCCTCAATCAGATGGCTTTTGTGGGAGTAGCCAGTGTTCCCATCGTTGCCCTCACCGGGTTCTTCAGTGGCGCCGTCATTTCGCTGTACCTTTCCTCGTTCCTCCAGCAGTACGGTGCCACCCAGTTTCTGGGCGCCACTGTCGGCCTCACCGTCATTCGCGAAATCGGCCCAGTAATTGCGGGCATCATGGTTTCGGCCCGGTGTGGCAGCGCCATGGCGGCGCAGATCGGCACCATGGCCGTTACCGAGCAAATCGACGCCCTCCGTATGCTCAGCGTCCATCCCACAAACTATCTGGTGATTCCCCGAATCCTCGCCGGCATGTTGATGCTTCCGGTGCTGACCTTGGTCTCCATGTGGGCGGGGATCACCGGTGGCCTACTGGTAGCCATGAACGATGGCATTCCTTATCAGGTCTTTATGCAGAGTTTTCAGCAGTTTGCTACCCCGGCAGATCTTTGGAAAGGACTTCTCAAGGCTCCCATCTTTGGCATCATTGTCGCGATCGTTGCCTGCCAGCAGGGATTGCGAACAAAAGAAGGCGCCGTGGGAGTCGGCCGCGCCACCACCAATAGTGTCGTCATTTCTATGGTTCTGGTGTACGTTGCCAATTTCCTCATGGCGTCGCTGTTGTTCAAATAGACAGAAAGTACGGCAAGATGTGCCCTGTCTATCCCAGAAGCCCCCCTATCCCCGTTTCAATGCGGGTATCTTTTCGGAGTTATGTCAGACATTCTGACCCGTGTAAAGAAGGTGACCGTCGAGGAACTCGGCGTCAAAGAAGAAGAAGTCGTCGAGACCGCATCGTTCACCGAGGACCTGGGCGCAGACTCGCTCGATGTCGTAGAGTTCGTAATGGCCCTCGAAGATGAATTCGGCATTGAAATTCCCGACGAAGAAGTAGGAGAAATCAAGACCGTCGGCAACGCTGTCGAGTACATCACCAAGAAGACTGCCTAAATGGGCAGAGTCGTCGTCACTGGCTACGGGGCAATCACGCCCATCGGAAATTCGGCGGACGAATTCTGGGCGAATGCCGTAGCCGGTAAGAATGGGGTCGAGCGAGTTACGCTTGTCGACCCCACTCCATTTGATAGTCAAATCGGCGCTGAAATCAAAAATTTCAATGCCGAAGACTACATGGACAAAAAGGATGCGCGTCGTACCGACCGCGTGATCCAGTTAGCTATCGTCGCCGCCCAAATGGCGATGGATCACTGCGGGATTGAACTGACCGAGGAACTGCGAGACAACTTTGGCGTTCTCATCGGTTCCGGCATTGGTGGTCTCAATACGGTTTCTGAACAAACGAAAGTTCTTTATGAGCGCGGAGCCGGTCGGGTTTCGCCGTTCCTCATCCCCCACATGATTAGCAACATGCCTGCCGGCATGGTCAGCATCATTCACGGACTTCGCGGCCCGCTTGGCAATAGCGTCACCGCTTGCGCTACCGGCGCCACCTGCATTGGCGACGCCACCGAAATCATTAAACGCGGTGACGCGACCATGATGCTCGCGGGCGGCACCGAAGCCAGCATAAACGACATCGGCTTTAGCGGCTTCTGTGCCATGCGGGCGATGTCTACTCGCAACGACGATCCGCACCACGCTTCCCGACCATTTGATGTCGACCGCGACGGTTTCGTCTGCGGAGAAGCATCCTGCGTTTGGGTTTTAGAAGACTACGACCACGCGATTGCCCGAGGTGCCACCATTTACGCCGAAGTCGCTGGATATGGCCTCACCGCCGATGCCCATCACCTCAGCGCTCCGCATCCCGATGGAAATGGCGTGGCGCGTTGCATTCAGATGGGTCTGCGCAAAGCCGGAATCTCGGTTGAGCAGGTGGATTACGTGAACTGCCATGCCACCAGCACGGGTCTTGGTGATAAAGCGGAAACCATTGCGATCAAGCGAGCCCTCGGTGAACACGCCTACAAGATTCCCGTTAGCAGTACCAAGAGCATGATCGGTCACACGTTCGGTGCCGCCGGTGCCGTCGAGGGACTTGCCTGCATCTATGCGCTGAATCAGGGAATTGTTCCGCCAACCATCAACGTGTTCAATCAGGATCCCGATTGCGATTTGGACGTGGTGCCAAACGTTGCGCGCAAGCACAACGTTAAGGTCGCCATTAACAATAGCTTCGGCTTTGGCGGGCATAACGCCTGCCTCATCCTCACCAAGCCCGACTAGTTAATCAAGTAGGCGCCGTGGCCCGGCTGATCGCTCGGGGTAACGATTCCGTCGCGAATCTCTGCTCCGCCCGCGGGATCGGGATTGAGGTTCAAGTGGCTATCCAAATCGATGTAATCAAACAGCGCGCTCAATGCCGCCCCGGCGGCAATCGCGACGCTGGATTCGCTCATGCATCCAATCATTGTCTTGAGTCCAAACGCCCGGGCAGTAGCAACGATGCGCAGTGCCTCGGTGATTCCACCGCACTTCATCAACTTTAGGTTAATGCCATCCGTTAGATGTCCCCACGCCGGTATGTCCGTCGAAT
>CANFJD010000094.1 GCA_947447315.1 Fimbriimonadaceae bacterium | reverse complement strand
CTTCATCGCGCTCGCCATTGTGAGCAGCGCCCTCACCGCGATCTACCAAACTTCTCTATACCTATACGCGCGCACCGGATCCACCACCGGCGGCTTCACCGCTGACCAATTACACGGTGCTTTCGCGCCGAAGCCGCCGTCCAAGTTCTTCGGTAGGTAGTCCAAACTGGAAAACCCGCCTCGCCACAGGCGGGTCAACCATTTTCGCCGGATTCAGCGTAGAATACGGCATGATCCCTTCCCCCTCGCGAGCCCAAGAGTTGCTCGCGAAAGCCATCGAGCAGGCGCCCGCCGATAATATCCGTCTGCAGAACTACCTGGCAGCCCTTGGCCAAGCCTTAGAAGCAGAAGGCAAAGCCAGCGAGGAAATCCAGAAGACACTCGCCGAGTACGAAGACGCCTATAACAAACTCACGGCCCCCGCCAATCGCCTTGCCGTGTTCTTGGAGTTGCTGGAACCCGTAACTCCCGTGATCACCGATACGACGAAAGTAGGTGACCTAACCCAAACCCAACTCGCCCTGATCTCGCTGGGCGACACCGAATACGTCACCCAGATCGATCCCGCCGTAAAGCTAGAAGATCTTAAACTAGGGATTCGCGTCAAGGTCAACGAAGCCTACGCCATCATCGGCACCATGCCGCCCAGCGGTCAGGGACCGGTGGTAAAGGTCGCCGAAGTCTTCGAAAACGGTCGCATCCGGCTCGGTAGCGATCAGCCGGGCGGTGGCGACAACCGCTTTATCCTCCGCAGTGCCGAGCTAGCCGATGCAAAAATCGCCGCCGGCGACGAAGTCCGTCTCGATCCCAGCGGTCGCATCGCGCTCGAACACTTTGAGCGTCAGGAATCCCGCGACTACTTCCTAGAGGAAGTGCCCGACCTCCCGTGGGAAAAGGTCGGCGGTCAGAAAGACGCGATCAACCTGATCCGCGAGACTATCGAGCAGCCCCTGCTCTACCCGGAAATTTTTGCCCGTTTTGAGCAAAAGCCCATCAAGGGCATCCTGCTCTACGGCCCTCCCGGTAACGGCAAGACTCTCATCGGAAAAGCGACGGCCTACAACCTCACGAAGGAGTATTCCGAGCGCGTGGGTCACCCGGTGAAGGAGTATTTCATGAGCATCTCCGGCCCCAAAATCTTGAACATGTGGCTGGGCGAAACCGAGCGCATGGTCCGGGAAATCTTTGCCACCGCCCGCGCCAAGGCTAAAGAAGGTCGCCTGGTCTTCATCTTCATGGACGAAGCGGAATCGGTGCTACGCACCCGCTCCGGGGGCCGCTACCTCAACATTAGCAATACGGTGGTGCCGCAGTTCTGCGCCGAACTCGACGGGATGCAGTCGCTGGACAACGTCATTTTGATGCTGACCTCCAACCGCCCCGACTATATCGACCCCGCCGTCCTCCGCCCGGGCCGCATCGATCGGAAGGTAAAAGTCAGTCGGCCCGATCGCGAGACCGCCATCGCCATCCTCAGCATCTATCTCCACGCCGGCATTCCGCTAGACCCCGAGCTCCTGGCCAAGTGGAACGGCGAGGCCGATTGTGCTCGCAAAGATCTAGTCGAAACCACCATCAACGAAATCTGGCGGACTAGCCGGGAAACCGAATTTCTCCGCGTGAATCTTCGGAACGGCCAAACGGAGACTCTCTACCAGAAGGACCTGATCTCCGGCGCCTTGCTCAAGAGCATCGTCGACCGCGCCAAGGAGACCGCCATCCGTCGCGCTATCGCCGCAGCAGATCACGAGGCAGGAATCTCTCTGGCCGACCTGCGCGAAGGCGTGGAACGGGAATTTAAGGAGAACGAAATCTTCCCCAAGACCGACGTGATGGAAGACTGGCTCCAGTTGCTCGATCTCACACCCGAAAATGTGGCGAGCGTGAAACCGATCGGGCCTAATCGCGGAGCCGAGCTGGCCCGAAAGAGCATTGTATAATCTTTCGATCATTTGTCTCCGGTTAGGCGTCGAACAGATATGAACGCCGCCTACCAAATCATTCTTGCCGGGATGGCGGCGATCGCCAATATGCCGATCGCTGATCTGAAAGTGGAGGGTCAACTGGCTCTCCACGACGCCACCGGCACCCCGGAAAAGCCGCTTTTGCTTCGCTCGGAAGACGAATTTATCGCGCTGTGGACAAGCCTGCACGGCTCGACGGGACGAATCAACGGCGTTACTTACTCTGCAGATCCCCCACCAGCCGTGGACTTTTCCAAGCGGATGATCTTGTTCGTCCCGGTTCCATCGAATGAACGCTCCGGCGAGTTTGCGGCGGTCGCTAAGAAAAACCGCGTCACCCTCACTTTCCGCGCCTATCCCACCGGCAACATCAACGTTGCATCAGCGGGCGGGAGCTACACCCTGATCATGCTCTCCCGATCCAAAGAAAAGGTATTCGTGGACCTGATGCGCGACGGCGAGCCCGTGCCCGTGGCCCAATTTCCGAAAGTGAAAGATTAGCTCTCTATGATCAACGTTACGGGCCCGTCATTCACCAGCTCCACCTGCATATCGGCCCCAAATTCACCGGTTTGAACGATAATTTCGGCCTCGGCCGATAACTTCTTCAGCGCCTGCACGAACCGGTGAAAACCTTCCCGACCATCGTCATATCCCGCGCTTCCGACGAAGCTGGGACGGCGGCTTTTCCCCGCATCTCCGTACACCGTAAAGTTGCTCACCGCCAAGATGCCAACGGGAATCCCCTGTTGGCGCAAGTCTGAGAGCGATAGATTCATCCGCCCCTCGGCATCATTGAAGATCCGCATGCCAAAACATCGATCCGCGGCCCGCTCAATCTTTTCCACCGTGTCTTCCCGGTGAACGGCCCCCAGTAGTAGCAATCCCGGCCCAATTTCGCCCGCAGTCGCGCCATCCACTGTCACTCGGGCCGAAGAAACGCGCTGCACCACCACTCTCATTTGTAACTACTTCCCCGTCTTCGCAAACTGACGTCGCACCGAAATCACGTCCGCCAAATTATGCAGCTTCACCTGAATCGTTTCCAGATGAGCAGCATCGTACACATCAATCGTGACGTCGATCTCCGCCGTCTGCTGCTGAATCGTCACCACCTTCAGAGCACTCACATTCGCCTTCGACTCCCCAAAAATGCTTGAAATATCGGCGATCAAACCGGGGCGATCGATGCACATAATCTTCAGCGCCGAAGCGTAGACCCGACCGTCGGCCGCGAATGGGTAACCCATCACCCGGCTCGGTTCGGTCTGCAGCAGGGCCGCCAGATTCGGACACACGCGTCGATGAATAATCAGTCCCCGCCCGCGGGAAACGTACGCCGCGCACTCATCGCCAGGGATTGGACTGCAACACTTAGCCCGGGCCACCTGGATACCCGAGAAATCGCCGACTTTGGTCTCGATTTCCGTCTCTCGGCTCCGATTAACCTCTATGCCGACCGGTGCCAACTCCGCCGTCAGTCCCCGCAGTTTCGCGATGGCATTTTGAACCGAAATTAAGCCACTGCCCACCCGGGCCAGCAAGTCGGTCGGAGTATCAAACGCTTCAAATCGCGTCAGAGCTTCGCGCAACTTATCGTCTCCCATGAACAGCTTTGAGTCAATCCCCAACCGCGAGAATTCCCGCTCCAAAATGTCCCGACCACGCGCCGCGTCTTGATCCTTATCCAGCTTTCTGAAATAGTTCTTCAGCTTGTTACGGGTGTGTGCGCTCTTCGCCTGCTCCACCCAGTCTCGGCTCGGCGTCGCGTTGCTCCGGGTGATCAGTTCCACCACGTCGCCATTCTTAAGCGCCGTACCCAAGGGCAGCATAACACCGTTAATCTTCGCGCCGATCAGCGTCAAACCTAGCTGGGTGTGAACCCGAAAGGCAAAGTCAATTGGCGTCGAGCCCACCGGCAGTTCGATTACGTCACCCTTGGGCGTAATGACAAACACCTGGTCTTGAAAGACGTCGGTGGTCATCGCCTTCTTGTAGTCGGACGCCGTTACGTTGTCGGCCGCCGCTTCTAGAAGCTGAGCGCGCAGCCGCGCCAACCGCTTGGTTTCTTCTCCCGCCGAGGTTCCTTCCTTGTACGTGTAGTGTGCGGCGAAGCCGTACTCCGCCATCTCGTGCATCTCCTGGGTCCGGATCTGAATTTCTACGGTATGGCCCCGTCGATCCACCACCTTGGTGTGCAAGCTCTGGTAGCCGTTCGGCTTCGGCTGACCGATGTAGTCGAAATACATCGCCTGGATCGGCACAAACAGATCGTTCACCACCCCGATGGCCACGTAGCAATCGTTTTTGGTCTCGGTGATGATCCGCAGGGCGAACAGATCGAAGATCTCTTCGAACTTCAGCTTCTGCTGCACCATCTTGTTAAAGATTGAGAACAGGTGCTTGGGACGACCGCGAATATCGACAATCTTCACCCCTTCCTGTTTGCATTTTTCACGGAGCAACGCGATGTCTTCGGTCAAAACTTCTTCCCGCTGCTGACGAGATTTCCCGACCAGGTCAGAAATTTCCTGGTACTCGCGCGGATGCAGGGCCTTAAAGCTGAGGTCCTCTAACTGCCATTTGATCTGCCAAATGCCGAGTCGCGCGGCCAGCGGAGCGTATACCGCCAATGTTTCACTCGCCACCCGCGCTCGCTTCTCCGCCGAAACGTTATCCAGCGTCTGCATGTTATGCAGGCGGTCGCTGAGCTTGATGACCATGACGCGATAGTCTTTCGCCATCGCCAGCATCATCTTTCGCATGGTTTCCGTGCTGCGCTTCGTCTTTGCGGCCGCCCGCTGCTGCTCGTCGCCCGACTTCTCGTCGCCCTGCAGCTTGGTGACTCCCTGCACCAGGTGCAGCACGTCTTCCCCAAACTCTTTTCGAATGAATTCGGCCGAAAACTCTTTGGAATCTTCCAGCACATCGTGAAGCAGGGTTGCGATGACGGTGTCGTCGTCCATCCGCATCTCCGCCACGATCTGCGCTACTGCCACGGGGTGATTGATGTAGGCTTCGCCGCTTTCACGGAACTGTTTAGAGTGCGCTTGCGCGGCGATGCGGTACGCGGCCAAAATCCGCTCGCCATTCACATCCGACCGCTGCTGACACAGGGTTTCGATGACCCGAATCATGTTCTCCGGGTACGAAATGGCGGCGACTTGGTCGGAAGACTCCATGGAATACCCTGCCGGCGGAATGTCTCGGCAGGTTTAGAATCTTAATTATAGCGACCGAATCGCCTTCAATTGTTGCGTTGTCAGCTTAACAATGGGACATTTGTTCAGCCGCATATCCCAGTACGGCGATCGCTGAAAGAAAAATCGTAATCGTGCCCCCGGGTCTCCCGCGAACTTGGGGTCCTTAAGCGCTTCCGCAAACTCGGTCCGCAGTTTGTGATCGCTCGCCAGCATCCGCTGTGCCACCGGTTCGGTCGCGTAATCCTCGCCGTACTCTTTCTGTTCGAACACCGCATTGAAGAAGCCCCATTTCATTAACGAGTCTGGTGCCGATGGCTCGCACAAATGCGCCACCAACCTTGCCAGGGGCTGTCCGATCGGAACTACCAACGAGCCCGCCGGAATTAGCCTTGACTCAGTCACGGCTTCCGCTCGATAACTTGGTGAAAATCGGGTTTCGAAGGGACTGGAAGGAAACTTCACCTGGCTGAAACTCCAGCTCGCGACGTCCCCCGTCCAATCGGCCCGCGTCGAGAAGCTTTCAACGCCATGGCGGCGAAGGGTAGTAATGGCGTCGCTCCATGCGGCGGGGATCACGTAAGCCGCCGGCGCCGTTACCGTGAGCCCGGGCTTAAATGTCTGACGGATGGTCGTCGGCACCGTAATCGGTCGCGTTCGATCCCAGTGCGCCACCTTTGCCCCGGTCACCGCGCTCGGGAGCGGATCCCACTGGTAGCCGTAGAAAGTGAACGGATCGGCCTGGGCCGTTGTCTCTGAGGTCAGCGTAATCGCCGCCCCCTCTTTGGTCGCGGCTCCCGCGATATCCGCTTCCCGGTTCAACGTCTTCAGCCGTGACACATCCGTAATGCATTCGCTGGCAACCTCTGTCATCAAACGGTAGGTGGCCCGAACGCGGTCCCCGTATGGCTTCAAAACGTGCGTCTCCACCAGGACCGAAGGTCGATTGATCAGCGCCGCATACCCGTGGCTGTAGCGCGGCGAAAAGTCTTCAATTGAAATCGGCGCCGCCGGGTTACTGCGGTCCGAAAGCTCAAAGTAAGGCGCGGTCTTGATCCCGGCCGCATTGCAACGGTCCGTTACCGAATCGTACATCCGCCGCGACCATGCCGCGGTCGCCGTAGGCATCGCCGCTCCCCACGGAACCCCCAGCGTCAGCAAATACTGGTGATCCGATCCATCGGTGGTGTGATTGTCGAACAGAAAGTCCGGCTGAAACTGATGGACTAAGTCCAGCTCCGCCCGCATCTCGGGCGCGTCCGCTTTCATCCAATCTCGGTTCAGGTTCAAATTCTGGGCCGTCGCCCGCCATCCCATCTCAAACGGCCCGTTTTGGTTAATCCGGTTGAACGGCGAAAAGCGCTCGTGGGCATCCACGCTGAATATCGGCACGATCATCCAGTTGGCCCTGGCCAGCAGTTTCGGGCTCTTTCCCGAAACCAGCAGATCCCGCGCCAGCATCAGCGAGGCATCTTTCCCTTCAATTTCGCCCGAGTGAATTCCGTTCTGCACGAATAGCAGCGGCTTCTTGGCATCACGCATGCTGGCGGGGTCAAACTTGCCATCATTATTGATCAGCAGGGCCACCATTGCTCGCCCTTCTGGCGAACGCCCGTACGTGATCATCTTCGCCTTTGGACTCGCCGCATCCAGTCGGCGGCAAAATTCAACCGCCTCCGCGTACCGACCGGTTTCCGCAAAGTCGGTCAATTCGGCGGTCAATCGCCAATCGGCAGGCGTCGCGGCCACGGCTAAAAAGGCAAGAAACACGCCGGTAGTTTAGTTCAAACGCCGACACAACGCCTACGAATCCTGAGTATGCCCGAGCCTCGGCTTTCAATGCTTGGCGGGTTACCAAAATTGGGGATCAGTGGAACCTGTGCCACTTCCTAGCTTTTTTCAGTCACGAAATGACAACACTCCTCAACGCGGGTAACGTACATGCCAAATACGGTTCAAAAACGGTAATGCTGACTTCAGTCACTCTTCTGCTCGTGCTTGGGCCCAACGCCTGGATGTTATCGCCCAGAGATTTGGCGGTCAAGGTTGATCCCAATTCCTTTGGTGGAGCAAAAACTACCGCACGGTCGAGGATTGAGGAGCAATATTTCGCTACCAATTATTACGATCGAAAAGATCTCGCAAAGCGTATGCAGTGGTACACCACCGGCTTCGAAAACCGTGTGTGGCGAAGCCTCGAAGTGGGTTGGTATGACGCCGCGCTGCCAGAGGAAAAACAGAAAGCACCTCTCGGTTCGCTGGAAGCGACGGACGATTTTGAGGAACTCATGATAAGAGTCCTGTTTGATTACCGCCGGACCCACCCGACGGCGTACATCCCTCTCCTCAAAAGACTCCTCGCCCTGGATCCAAAAAACTACCGCCTGCTCCGGGCCAGATATTCGTCGTGTTTCTACGTTGGGACCGACGGGCCCGCCGCATCAACATTCTATGCCGAGCGTGCGCGCGACATCCGCCCTAATGATCCCGCGACCACTATGCTGATGTTCGGCTATTACTTCAACCGAGTGGCGTACCGCCTGGGAGATATCGAGCAGGATTTCCGAATGTTTCGCTCGTGGGAGAAAGCGGCGCAGCAGATTGTCAAATCATCCAGTGATCCTGCCGCTTTAAATGATCAGATGTGGCTAAAGTCCTCCGCGGAGACCGCTCAGAGAATCGTGTTCAATTTCCGTAAGCAGGGCGGTTAGCCGCCCTGCCGACTGATTTCTTAGTCACAGAGCGAATACCAGGTGCCGGACCAGGCATTCGGGTCTGTGCTGGGTTCGCCTGACTTCCGGCCGGCTGGGTTTACGCGGACGTCATCGAACTGGCCAGGGCCGTTGATGTGCTTGCCGTGACCGTCGGCAAACACCATCGTGCCGCCGCTCGGGTCCCAGTTTGAGAAGTATCCGCAATCGTAGCCGTAGCGGCTGCATTCGGGATCGACCTTTTTCTCAAAGAAGCCAAACATCTCCAGCCGCATCGTGCGCGTCTCGGATGGAAATTCAAAGCTGGTCTCGTTCACCGGGACGGTCTGGTTGTATTGCTGACTCACCGGGTCGTAAACTCCAAACGCGTTGTTCTGGCTACTCTCGTCGGCCGCGGTCGAGAAACTGCAGTGCCCAAACCGGTAGCTGGTGCCGTAGGCTTTCCAGTAAGAATCGGCCCCCTTCGCCCGCGGCCCGGGATCGTTCGCCAAGTAGGGTCCGCCCGTATCCAGCGGACTTCGGAAGATCTCCTTAGACTTGGTATAGGGCAGAAGCAACTGCTCCGTTCCCTTGTATTGGTTCGGCGTGTAGATGGTCGGATCGCTGTTGTAGGCGTAGAAAATGGGCATCACATCATCGCTATCGCCCAGGTAGATCTTGGTGGCAGTGCCAATCTGCTTTGTGTTGCTGAGGTCTACCGTCTTCTTTGCCGCAAACTTCGCCTGCGCAAAAACGGGGAAAAGGATCGCCGCCAAAATGGCGATGATCGCGATGACAACGAGGAGCTCGATGAGCGTGAAGGCGCGGTTGATAGATTTCATCTCTCTTCCGAGTAAGTTCCCCCTAACGACGACCGTCGGGGGTGAGAAATGAATTCCGCACCTCCGCGATCCCTCCGCCGGTACTAACCGGATCAGGTTCTTGGGGTCCGCATCGTATCACAACGAAGCATCTCAGCCATTCCTGGCACCCCCCGCGGGTTAAATTTTTACTCTTAACCTAGTATACGGTTGGAACCGCTAATTCGGCTTAAACAAAAGCGCTCTCGCGACCGCCGCTTGGTCAATCAAGGCTGGTTCCGCTAAGGATTTAGGGGCCGAATCCCAACGGGGACCGTACCAGCCATCCGCAGTCT
>CANFJD010000093.1 GCA_947447315.1 Fimbriimonadaceae bacterium | reverse complement strand
TCATACCAATAACCGGTGATTGACCTTCACTTAAGAGGATACCTTTGGGCTCCAATTCGACCCAATCCTTCGAACCACCTGGTCCGATCCTGAGACAATTCCGGCGCAACTCCCGATGATCGCGGTCCAATCACAGGGGAGATGGTGAAGTTGCGCCACGCAACCGTCCGAGCAACCGGCTACGGTGTCTTCGAATCGTCCGACGGAGCCAAACCCCGTCCCCAAACCTGATTCGCGAGAAACAGGTATCAGTGTGTTATGTTAGGGAATTCAAAGGAGTGAAGTGGTTTCGCGACATTCGGTCGGTACTCACCATTGCGTGCGCCGTTTTTCTTGTTGCCAGCGCGGTTAGCGGCAATAAATTCCTGGCGTACGCGTCGATCGCATTTGGCGCCTATTTCGCCTTG
This sequence comes from Fimbriimonadaceae bacterium, assembly GCA_947447315.1. Taxonomy (GTDB): domain Bacteria; phylum Armatimonadota; class Fimbriimonadia; order Fimbriimonadales; family Fimbriimonadaceae; genus Fimbriimonas. The sequence goes on along the minus strand of CANFJD010000093.1, from coordinate 8,614 downwards.
CGGTCGGCGCTCACCTCTCTCTTGCACGGCGACATTGACGTTGACCTCCTCATGGTCATCGCCGCTATCGGCGCCATCGTCGTTGGTGAACCCATCGATGCGGCCATCCTGCTCTTCCTGTTTTCCCTCAGCTCCACGTTAGAGTCGCTTGCCCTGGCTAGAACCAAGAATGCCATCGCCGGCCTGGTCAAACTCCGCCCCAGTTCCGCTCGGCGTGTCACGCCCAGCGGAGAGGAAACGGTTCCGGTGGAATCCCTCGCCATCGGTGACATCGTGCGCGTGCCCGCATTCGAAACTTTCCCGACCGACGGCACCGTCCGTGAGGGAATCTCCTCCGTTGATCAAGCAGCGATGACCGGCGAATCCGTGCCTGTCTCCGTCTCCCCCGGCTCTCGCGTCATCGGCGGAACGCAGAACCTCGATGGAATGGTCACGATCGATGTCGCTTCCACCGTTGGCGACAGCACCCTCGACAAAATCGTTGCCCTCGTCTCGGCTGCCCAAGAAAACAAAGGATCCGGAGAGCGCATCAGCAGTTGGTTTGGTCAGCGATACACCATATTCGTCCTGGTCTCCTTCGTAATCGCCGGGCTGGTTCGTCTGTTCATCCTTAAAGAACCGTTCGATGCCGCGCTCTACGGCAGCATCACACTGTTGGTGGCCCTTAGCCCGTGCGCCTTAGTGATTTCCACCCCGGCCTCCACGCTGAGTGCCATGGCATGGTGCGCCAAAAATGGCCTGCTGGTGCGTGGTGGAGAATTCATCGAAAAGGCCGGCCTCGTCAAGTCCGTTGCGCTTGACAAGACCGGCACCCTCACCACCGGTAAACCCACCCTCAAAGAAATCTGTGTCTGCGATGGCGAAACCGTTCTCAGCGGCGAGTGCGGCGTCGATTCTGGCTGTTGGGACGGTCAGGATGAAATGAGCCCCACGGCCCGCCGTCTTCTTGCCCTTGGCCTCGGCGCCGAAACATACGCCGCCCACCCGGTCGCCGAAGCCGTCAAGCGCGCCGCCGAGCGGTTTGGGGTGCCGATCCTCGCCACGGGAGACCACCGCGTTGTGCCCGGTCTCGGAGTATTTGCCCAGGTAGACGGGGAGCCGGTCTACTTTGGCCAACTCAAGCTCATGGCTTCTGAGGGCATCCAACTCCCCGAAGAGTTTGTTCACCACGTCACCGAGCTCCAACGCCAGGGCTACACCACCGCTGTTCTGCATTCTCCGTCGGGCGTCGCCGCGTTTGGCTTTGGCGATTCCGTCACCCCAACTGTCCCGGCGTTTCTAAAGGATTTGCGCGCCGTCGGTGTCCAGAAAATCGTCATGATGACCGGCGATACCGCCGAAACCGCGGCCGCAGTGGCCAAGGATCTCGGTCTTGATGAGGTTCACGCCGGTCTGATGCCCGCTGACAAAGCGCGAATCGTCGGCGAACTCCGGAAAAATGGCCCGGTGATGATGGTCGGCGACGGCATCAACGATGCCCCTGCTCTTACGGCCGCCGATGTGGGCGTAGCCATGGGTGGGCTTGGCAGCGATATCGCGATGAACTCCGCCGGGGTGGTTCTCATGAACGACCGCCTCGATCGGATCTCCGATTTTGTCCGCCTCGGCCGTCGCACAAACGCCATCATCCGTACGAATCTCCTATTCGCTACCGGCGTGATCACCGCTCTGACGCTTTCGAGTTTCTTCCTGCGATTGCCGTTGCCGATTGCGGTAGTGGGCCACGAAGGTAGCACGGTCTTGGTAATCCTGAATGGCCTCCGCCTCCTGCGTGGCCCCAATAAGCCGTCCAACTGAGCGGTCTGCTAGCGGGTACCTTTTGGGGGTGCGTTTAGCCGTCGCGGCCCTCGTTATACTTCCGGCCGTGGGCTTCGCCGACCGGGTAATCACCGTCCCCACGGGTCGAAAACTCTCGTTCGGCACCGTCCGGCTGGAATACAATTCCCAACTCAACGACCGCCGTCGCAACGAATGGAGTCTCGGCGTGGGTGCCACCGATTCGATTGAGCTAGAAATCCGAAACCGCTCTTCACGAGATCGAGATGGCGAAGGCTTCACCACCCTCGATTTCGGCTACAACTTACTCACCCCCATCCCCGACACCTCTCCAGGCATCACGGTCGGGGTTCAAGATCTCCTCGACGCCACCGAAATTGGACGTCGTGGCTACTTGGCCCTCACCTACCGCATTTCGTACGATTCGTTCGATGCGGAAAGCACGGCTGAGTTCACCCTGGGGGGCTTCTTTGGCAAATCGGCTACGCCATACATCGGTATCTCGGTGCCGCTATCGAAAAGGTTTCGACTGCTTGCCGATCACAATGGGGAAGCGCTGTCCGGTGGTCTCGAGCTCATGCTCGTCAAAGAAATCAGCGTCCGCTACTTCGCCGAAGGCAAACACACCTTCCTAGGAATATCCGCCGCCAAGCGGTTCTAACTACTCCAGCCCAATCCAACCGACCGCGTCCGCAATGTCGCTGAACTGTCGCATATCCGAAGGAAGATTGTCCAATATCTCCTGACCGTAATTTTTGGTTCGCAATCGCGGGTCGAGCAGGCAGATCACCCCTCGGTCGCCATCCTGCCGAATCAGCCGTCCCGCCCCCTGTCGCATCAGCATCTTGGCGTTCGCCAACGCGTAGTCGCGGAATGGATCTTGCCCCTGGCTCTGCAACCACGCGATCCGCGCAATCGCCGTCGGTTCCATCGGCACCTCAAACGGCACCCGCACCAGAATCACGCAACTGAGCGTTTCTCCCGGCGCATCAAACCCAGTCCAAAAACTCCGCAGCGCAAACAGCGATACTTCCGGCTTCGCCCGGAACTTGTCTCCCAAGTTCGCATTGCCGTACTTGCCCTGCATCACCACGGGGTAATCAATCATCGGCTGGGCGTACTGATAGACCGCGTCCATCTCCTTCCGGCTATGGAAGAGCGCCAGAGTTCGACCGCGACAAGCGTTGATAATCTCCACCACCTGCCGTGCCACCGCGCGGTGATACTCGTCCTCTCGCCCTTCCCGCCGGGCAATCGTAGGATCGGGAATCTGACCAACCGCTGGCACATACGTGGAGGCTTGGGATGCGAAATCGAACGGTGAAGGCAGAATCTCTTCAAAGTCTGCCTCCGCCCCCGTCAACCGCTTATAGAAATCCATGCTGCCGTCTAGAGCCAAGGTCGCCGAAAGGCAGGCAAAGGGGATCGGCTCCCAAATCAGCTCTTTTAGCACCGGGGCCAGGTTCAAAATATCCTGCCGTAAGTATCCGCCGGTGAAATTTTTTGAGGAGTAACTCACCGCCGTACCCTCCGTCCGGAAGATCGCGGTGGCCGATGCGGCCGCATCCTTAAAGTAGTTCAAATACGAACGCAGCATCTCCCGCTGACTGAGGAAAGTATCCGGATGGACCGCCCGAATCTCCCCCACCGTTCGCTCTGTGTCGGCCACAAACGTGCCGATCATCTCGCTGGCATCTTGGGCAATCTGCATTGCCGTCTCCGGCCCCGAGGGCGGGGAAGTTTGCTTCACCCCTGGGTGTTCCGACAATTCCGCCGGAGTCACTCGAATAATTCCCAGCCCCGTGTCGTCCAGACCCAATCCATTCAACCGCCGGTCCAGCTCGTCCAAAGACTTCCGGATCTGTACAACCCGGTGGTTCCATTCCCGCACCACACCCGATTTCACGGCAGCCGGTGAAATCACCTTTTCCATCCGCGTCACCATGCCCTGAAGTCCGGCAATGGAGGTACGACTCAGTTCCAGTTCCAGTCCATTCTCGGCGGCAGAAAGAAAGTCATGCGCTTCGTCCAGGATCAGAAAGTCATATTTGCCCAGCAAGCCATTTCCGTCTTTCCCCCGCATCAAGGCGTCTTGAATCACCACACTGTGGTTGGTGACGACCACCGAAGCCGACTCCGCCTGTCGGCGCGATTCGTAGTAGTAGCAGTCTTGATACAGCGGACACTGCCGCGCTGCACACACGGGCGGCACCGCAACCTTCTTCCACAGATCATTGGTCTCGCGCGGACCCCGACCCGAGATCAGTCGGAACTCACTCTCGATTCCCAGAGACAGATTGTCCTGAGCCAAATCCACGAGCCGCGGCTCGGCTTCATCCAGCGCTTGTAAACACAAATACCGTTGCCTCCCCATCAGCAGGGCCGCCGAAACTTTTTCGTCGAATAGCGATTGAGCGAGTGGGATATCTTTATCCCAGTATTGCTCCGCGAGAACGTTGGTATAGGTGGCTATCACCACCCGCTTCTTGTTTTCAATCGCATGGGCGAAAGCGGGGATCAAACTGGCGAGTGACTTACCCAGACCGGTGGGAGCCTCGAATAAACCACGGCTGCCCGATTCAATGAGATCACTCAGTAACAACGCCAATTGGCGTTGATTATCTCGGGCGACAAATCCTGAGCGTTCCGCGAGACGATCGAAGGCGCGTTCTATCCGATCGAGCGCAGGCATGCCGATATTCTGACGAACCGAATCCCCACGGTAAGCGTCATTCAATAAAAAGGGTCCCTCTCAAAGTGAAAGAGCCCCTAATAAAGGTAGGAAGTGGCCTGAATGTTCAGGTGTCATACATATATCACCCTTTTGTTATCCGAGCAAGTGATTTTGAAAAGTCCCGTATTTATACGGGGGATTAATTAAATTATTGCGCTTCTTTGTCGCCAATAAGCACCTGAATTCCGCCGGACCCAAGTGGCGTTTCTTTGAAAATGGGCCTTCTGACCCGGTGGGCGGAGCGGCTGCCGGTCGCCTGTCGGCGGCGATGTGCTCGCGCCGCCGCCGACATTCCGATGATTCATCTGCCCGCCGATCGCTGTTTCGGGAAACTTGATGGGTAACTGCTCAATGCGATTTCCGGATCCGCGCCCGATACTGGCGGTAGAGATCGGTGTAGTGACTTTCCAGTCGCACCGGCTTCCCATCAATGAAGAGATAGCGCAAACTAGTCGTCACTTCCAGTGGGTCGCCATCTGTCACGATCAAGTTTGCCACCTTGCCCTTTTGCAACGATCCCAGCTTGTTCCCCAACCCCAGGATCTCCGCTGCGTCCAGGGTGAGGGCCCGAATCGCCGCATCGTGCGACAGACCAAAGCCCGCCGATCGCCCCACCCGGTAGGGAAGGTTCATCGCCGACTCCCAGTCATCTGACTTGAAGGCGAACTTAACTCCTGCACGATGCAGAAGCGCGGCGCCGGCAAGATTGGTGTCGTACGGATCGAATGCGGATGGAGACGGATCCTCGCTGGGGCACTGACCCACGGGAGGCGTCAAAAGCACGGGCACCCGAGCGGCCTTAAGGGCCGGGCCCACCTTCCAAGCATCCCGTCCGCCTTCAATGATAGGCATCAGTTTCAGATTGCGAGAGGTTTCTAAAACCCAGTTGATTGCGTCCACGCTGTCGACATTGAAGGTGACTGGTCGCTCACCCGCTAGGTAGGGCCACAAGCTTTCCAATTTACTGTCGGTGGGGATAGAAGCCCCGCTAGCCTTGGCGGCAAAATATCGTCGGGCACCTTCGAAATAGTCGACAATCACCTGCCGGCGACGTTTGATGCCATCCAGTCTCTCGTCCCGATCGGAGGCGGACAGAGTGGCGAGTTCATCGTCCGATAAGCCCTCGGCGACTTCAACGCGCAGGCTGAACGCGCCGTTGAGGGTCATGTCTTCATTGGTTGAGCCGATCGTGCGAATGATGCCCGACTGACCGGCGATTAATCCCGACGTGGGATAGACCACCGCGGTGGTGATTCCGTTGTATCTAACCTTGGGGAAATGAACGCTCTGGGGATTGACGGCGATAGCCGCCTTGAGGTCGGGAGTGAACTCCCCCAACTCTCGGGCGTCGGTGGCTTGATTAACCTGTCCGATTTCGGTTAGACCAAGCTTTGAACCGGCATCAATGAATCCCGGATAGACATGCAATCCGCGTCCATCAACCGTAACCGCCCCGCCTTCAGATACGGCACCAACGGCCTTGATCAGTCCGTTCTCAATCAGGACGTTTGCGTTCGTCAATACGGGACCCGATACTGGGTGAACGGTCGCGCCGGCGACGAGATACTTGTTCGACGGCTTAGGATGCATGACGCGGTCGGGATCAAATGCCTTTGCCACCGGATCCTTCGGTTTCACCGCGCTAGGGTCAACCTTGAACGCATCCCGGCGTTCAAAGTAAGCCTCCCCTTCGATAAACGTCATCACGCATTTCGCATAACTGCTTAAGGGAGTGCCGTCCCAAACGGCCAAATCTGCGTCTTTTCCAACTTCAATCGTGCCCACCCGCTGGTCGATCCCCAGTTCCTTCGCCGCATTGATCGTAATCATCTGCAAAGCCCGATTGGGACTCACGCCATATCGAATAGTTTTTGCCGCATCCTGGGCTAGCGGGGCCGGACCGCTGAACGTGTCGGTGTTGATCGAAACCAAAACCCCGGCTTCATCCAGCAAAGCCGCCGCCATCGGCATGGAATCCACTACCTCCAGCTTGTATGCGAAGCCGTCGGAGAAAATGGAAACCGGAACCTTTGCTTTCGCCAATTCTGGCGCGATCTTATAGCTTTCCAGCGCGTGCTGAAGCGTCAGATTGAACCCAAACTCTTGGCTCAACCTCACCATCATTAGCATCTCATCTTGACGGTAAGAGTGGCACTGAACCCGAATCTTGCCGCGTAAAATATCGGCCAAAGTCTCCAGCCGCAAATCTCGACGAGGCGGTGCCGTGGTGGGAGATGCCTTATAGGCATCCCAAGCCGCCATGTAATCTTTTGCGTCGGTTAAGGCGCGGCGGTAGACCGTCTCCACGCCCATACGCGTGTTGGGATAGCGAGCGCCACCCCATCCCTTCACGTTTTCGCCCAGAGCAAATTTGATCATGCGCGGCGCCCCCGGAAAAATCACCTCTGACGGCGACCGACGGTACTTGTGTCGAACGACAATGCTTTGACCACCAATGGGGTTCGCACTCCCATGAAGCAATAATCCCGACGTGATTCCGACGGTCAGCGCCTGGTAGACGCCCTCCTGATCGGCGTTTATCATGTCTTGCATCCGCACCTCCGCACTAATGGCCGCGACTTCATTGATGTCATCTGCCCCACGATGCGAGTGTGCATCCACTAATCCGGGTGTAAGTGTCTTTCCGGTAAGGTCCACCACCTTCACCCCGGCGGGGGCATTCAGGGACTTTCCGAGTCCGGCGATCTTGCCATTTTGAACCAGCAAATCGGAGTCATCCAAAGAACTTCCGGTAGCGGTTAGGATCCGTGCGTGCCGAAACAGCACATTCCCGCCTGTACTAAACGTCGGCTTCCGATCCGCCTCAAATTCGTGCGGCACGACGGGCGGAACTGCCGGCGTCTGCAGCGCCATCACAAATGCCAAAGCGGTAATCACCGTCGCTCACCATCCTTAACTGGTGCTGGCTTTGCCCCCGCCGGTAACGGCTTGGCCGCCGGATCGAGTCGATAACCATCCACGTAAACCATCTTCACCGTCGTCTTCTCCTGCATAAAATCTCCATCTCTCACCACCACGTTGGCGATCTTGCCCACTTCTAGTGTCCCCAGCTCTCGCTCCACTCCGGCCAGCCGCGCCGTATCCCGAGTGAGTGCCTCCAGTGCCGCCTCCCGCGGGTATCCCGCCCCTACCAGCCCTAGCAATTGTTTCAAAAAGTCATCCGGCCCCTTGGTCCCAAAGGTGCTCAAAATCACCGTAATCCCCGCCTCGCGAAGCTCAATCACATTCCGGACCGCTTCGTCGTACTTGCGCTTCCGCTCGGTTGCGCGGGCCGGGTCCTCTCCTGCCACCGACTGCGGCGGCTCGCCAAAGTTAATGCTCACGACAACCGAAACGCCCGCCGCTTTCAGGGCCTCCTTTCGTCGGTAAGCCTGCTGACCACCCACAATCAAAGCCTTTAACTGAAACTCATTCGCAACCGCCATCGAACGATCAATCTCCGACGGCGAATTCGCGACAAACGCCACCGGCGCTCGACCCTCCAGAAACGGCACCAAGGCTTCAAGACTGGGATCGGATACGGGCCGTTCCGGTCCTCCCGCCACATACGCTCCGCGCACCTGTGTCTGCCACTGCGCATCCAGCCAAGCCTGACGCACCTGCGCCACTCGACCCAACAACGAACCCGGATACCCGCGGCCCTCCCCTGGTCCCTCAAAATCCGAGCTAAGCGCCGTTCGTGGCACCACCACCATATCCCGATTCGCCCGACTGTTTAAATTCACCAGCGCGCCCACCCCGCCCAAATAGCCGCCCGGTGGTACCACGTGCAAAGTCGTAAACCCGGCGCTGCGGTATGGCTTGGTCACGTCGTCACCCAAACTCAGCATTGTTCGCGCCTCCAATTCGGGTCGAATCCCCTTCCGGTTCGCATCCCGCATTCGCGCCGGGGCATATTCCGCAATCGAGGGCGTCACCGGCGCATCTTGGTCTGGCACTGCTGCTGGCAACGTGAGCCCTTTCGTGGTCCAGCCATCAATAAAGCCCGGGGTCACGGTGAGTCCGGTACCGGTATAAACCTGCGTGCCGGCAGGAATCGTAATGTTTGGTCCGATCGCCGTAATTCTCCCGCCGTCCATCACG
>CANFJD010000092.1 GCA_947447315.1 Fimbriimonadaceae bacterium | reverse complement strand
GGAAGATACGGCCACCACCGCCACGTTCAGAAGGATCAGCTGGTGGCGAATGCTGATAATCAAGTCGGAACCTTCAGCATGTAGCCGATCCCATGCACGGTATGGATCAATTTCGGCATCGGATCCTGGTCCACTTTTCGCCGCAAACTGGCGACGTGGAAATTGACCGTATTCTCATACAAGTCCTCGTTCCCCCACACGGTTTCCATAATCCAGGTGCGGGTCAGAGTGCGTCCTTCGTGCCGCGCCAGTGCTTCCAAAAGTTGAAATTCTCGCGGCGTCAAGTTAAGCGAGATCCCTTGGCGGTAAGCCTGCAGCCCCACCGTATCTACCTCCAGGTCTGCAATTTGAATCCGGCCGGTTCGATGGCTCGATTCCCGTCGTAACAGCGCCCGTACCCGCGCCATCAGCTCGCGAACGTCAAAAGGTTTGGCCAGGTAGTCATCCGCTCCTTCCTCTAGCCCGCGTACTTTGTCCTCAATCTCGTCGCGCGCCGTCAACATTAATATCGGCACGGTTTGCCCCTCCGATCGTAAGGTGCGACAAACTTCAAAGCCATTCTTCTTCGGAAGCATCAAGTCCAGGATCACGAGGGCGAACGCATCCGGGTAAGCCACATCAAGCGCGGCATCACCGTCGGGCGCAATCAATACGGTGTGACCATCCGCCACCAGTGCCGCCTCAATCTGAGAGGCGATCACTGCATCGTCTTCCACCACCAGAACTCGCATCTTGCCAGGTTATCCAGCCTCAAATGAGGAATCTATGAGGAAGCGGCAACCGCAATGCCGCCGGCCTGCTCGAGTAGCCGATCCAACTCGCTGTCCGGAGCTTCCTCGTAGAATCGAAACGCCGCTTCCCGCTCATCGTGGTATTGCTGCCGAATCTCCCTTCTCGCCTTGCCCTGGAGAAAACGAACCTTATCCTGCCGCGTTTCGCAGGTCAATCGTGGCACCGGTACCGGCTTCCCATCCCGAACCGCTACCATCGTCACGCGCGCCGTATTCGTATGCCGAGAATTACGTTGCAGCGGGTCCTCCGCATAGACGTCCAGCGTCACCTCCACGCTCGTGCGTCCCACGTACGTAATCAACCCAACCACCGTGACCAATTCACCCACCGCAATCGGCTCAATAAAGTCCACCCGGTCAAACGCCGCCGTCACGCAAGTCTCGCTAGAAAATCTCGCCGCCGTGGCATACGCGCAAAGGTCAATCATGGACAACAGCTTTCCGCCGAAAACGTTGCCGTGAATATTCGCATCGTTAGGGTTCATCATCTCCCCCATCACGGTCCGCGTGGACGATACTGTCCTTCCTTCCATGCCTATATGATGAACCCTCCTGAACGAACCTATTTCTTTTGGTACACGCGAACGTAATCAACCAAAAACTTCGCGGGGAAAATCGAATCATCAATCCCCTGTTGCCCACCCCAGTCGCCGCCGATGGCAAGGTTGAGAATCAGATACTGTGGCTCGGAAAACGGCCATTCCGCCTCTGTTTTGTGTTCGTTCGCAAACGAGAAAACTCTCTTCCCATCCATGAACCATGTGATCGATTCCGCGTCCCATTCGATGGCGTACGTGTGAAACCCTTCCGACATCTTTGGCACCGAGATCGTCGTGCCTTTATTGGTCTTTAGGACGTGGTTGTAAGCCTTGGTATGAACATTGAAGTGAGCGTGTTCGGGGTCATATCCAACAAACTCCATCATATCAATCTCGCCGCAGAGGGGCCACCCAACTTTGTTAATGTTGGAGCCCAGCGTCCAAATTGCCGGCCAGGTGCCCTTGCCCGTCGGAACCTTCGCCCGAACCTCTATCTTGCCGTAAGTCCAAGTCGCCGTAGAAGCCGTCGTCAGACGTGCGCTGGAAATCGGATGACCGCCAAAGTTATCCTTGCGGGCCTCAATAACCAAATGGCCATTTTCGATACGAGCATTCTCCCTGCGGGGCCCTGAGTACCATTGAGCCTCGTTATTTGCAATGTATCCCGTATCGTAGCCCCATCGCGACGGATCGGGCAAGCCAGGTTCATTAAACTCATCTTGCCATACCAATTGCCAAGTCGAAGCAGCCAACAGCGCCAGCATCATTCACTCAGAATACGGCATTTCCCTGGTTTTATTTCTCGAGGAAAATCGTACCGATTGGATTAAGGGCAATAAATGGCTTGTCTTTGCGCGTCTTCGCTGTTCGGATCCGTCTGAAGAATGTAGTTCAGATGGGCACATGCCTCTTCGTACATTCCCAGCATCATGTGGGTCATGGCCAAGTCGTACCGAATCTGACTGTTGGCAGGATTTTGATTGAGCAGAGAGGCTAATGTCGCGAGTGAAGCATCGAAGTCTCCCTCGAATCCTTGAATAAGTCCCAGTTGATGCCGTGCATTCGTGTGAGACGGATCCGCTTCGATGACCCGCATGAGCTCTGCCCTCGCTTCTGGATACTGCCCGTTGGCTCGGTAATTAAATCCGCGCTGGTAAGCCGCCTCTATGTCAAAAACTGCTGTCATCCCCAAAATAGATTATAACGCTCGAATTCAAATCTGCAAAGGTCCTCTAGAACGAAGTGGGAGATCCGAATTTCAGAGCTCCCACGACCGAGGATGCCAGACTAGGCCGTTCCCGGCTCAAGACGAGGAGGCGGCATCGGCGCGCGCTGCTTTTCCGAAACCGGCGAATCGTTACTCGAAGGCGTCGAGTCCTTAGGCGTTACCGGAAGGTCCGGTAGGGTTTCACCCGCCATAACCGCCAGGAACTCTGGTCGATCAAGTGTTTCTCGTTCGAGTAGTGCTCGCACGAGAGAATCCAGTTTGTCGCGATTCTCGCTGAGGATTTCGCGCGCCTTCTGATGACATCGATCGACAATCTGCCGGACCTCTTCGTCAATCTGCTTCGCGATCTCTTCCGAGTAGTTTCGATCTTCGTTATAGTCGCGACCCAAGAATGGGCTGCTACTTCTTCGACCGATCGCCAACGTTCCCAGCTTTTCGCTCATACCGTACTGGCAAACCATCGCCCGAGCAATCCTCGTAACGCGCTCGAGGTCATTCGATGCTCCGGTCCAAACCTCGCCGTAGACAATCTCTTCCGCTACTCGACCGCCGAGAAGGGCGGTGATATCGTCCGTAAGCTCATCCTTAGAAACCAGATACTTATCGGCCACCGGAAGCTGCCATGTGGACCCCAAAGACATGCCACGAGGAAGGATGGTGACCTTGTGCACTGGGTCCGCGTGCTCCAGAAGCTCGCCGATAACGGCATGTCCGGCTTCGTGATAAGCAATGACTTCTCGCTCTTTGGCGTCAATAATCCGGCTACGTCGCTGCGGTCCGGCAATCGTCCGGTCCAGAGCTTCTTCAAGGTCCGGCTGACTGATCTTGCTGTGGCCACGTCGAGCTGCCAAAAGCGCCCCTTCGTTCAACATGTTCGCCAGGTCAGCACCGGTAAAGCCCGGAGTTCGCTTCGCGATTACGCCCATATCGATATCGGACTCAAAAGGCTTGCCCTTGGAGTGAACGCGAAGGATCTGCTCACGACCGGTTGCATCGGGAGCATCCACCACAATCTGTCGATCGAAACGACCGGGCCGGAGAAGCGCCGGATCGAGTACGTCGGGCCGGTTCGTCGCGGCAATCATGATGACCCCGGAATTCGGATCAAATCCGTCCATCTCCACCAGCATCTGGTTCAAGGTCTGTTCGCGCTCATCGTGACCCCCGCCGAGACCTGCTCCACGTTGCCGACCCACGGCATCGATTTCATCGATGAAAATGAGTGATGGGCGGTGAGCCTTAGCCGTCTCGAAAAGGTCGCGAACTCTAGCAGCACCCACGCCGACGAACATTTCGACAAAGTCGGATCCCGAAATATGGAAGAAGGGAACTCCTGCTTCGCCGGCGATGGCGCGAGCCAGATAGGTCTTACCAACGCCAGGAGGGCCCGTCAAAAGGATGCCCTTCGGAATCTTGGCTCCCAAAGCCGCATATTTCTTGGTATTTCGCAGGAAGTCAACGATTTCGTATAGTTCTTGCTTAGCCTCTTCAATACCCGCAACGTCGTCAAAGGTGATCTTGGGGCTGTTTTCTCCCACTCGCTTGGCTTTGCTCCGTCCGAAGCTCATCGCCTGATTGCCACCCATTTGGGCAGGGCGAATCATTAAGAAGTAAATCAGGGCGAAGAGCATCAAGGGGAAGGCAATCGCCCCGAGAATATTCAGGATGGAATTTGTGATCGGAGGTGAATCGAACTTGACGGCCACCCCAAGCTTCTCCAGCTTGTCGTTGATATCCGTAGTGAGGCCGGGAGAGGTTGAATCAATCCGAACGAACGACTTCGTGCCGTCATTCAGCTTCACATTCAGGGTGTCGCCCTGAAAATTAACCGTTTCTACGTTGTTCTTCTTGCTTTGAGAGTAGAGCCACTGGAGGCTTTTCTCCGACGGCTTGGCGGTAATGCCAAAACCATTTTGTCCAAACATGGCCTGCATTAATACAATGCCAATCGCCACCGCTAAGACCAGCAGTATGAGTGTACGAGCGGGTTTATTACTCAATTCGTCTCCGAAACGGACGCGTTCGTCCTGTCTAGTAGCCTACGACTCTGGCTAAAGACACGTTCCTAATTATGACCTTAACCCTATGAATCTGGGGCTGGAACGCAAAATTTGCTCCTTCGGCGTCCTACTCATCCGTAACCAAAGGGCCGAATGACAGCTGCAAGACGGATTCGCCTCTGGCAATTGGCCGCGTCCGTTCTGCGACACAAACTCCCGGAATCCAAATCGGTCCGATCAGGTCAAACACAATTGGAATCCGCTTTCGCGCCGCCGACGTGAGTTTTGCCTCCGACAGCAGGTCGGAAACCTTTCGCTGATTCTCGTATCCGAGCGGTTGCATTTCATCGCCCGAAATGGCGGATCGGAAATACAGCGGACCCCGAATGCTCGCGGCTGAAATGTTCGCCGTTAAGTCTCGACGAGCAATCGGAAGGCCGTCGTACACCGCTTCCATCGCCGTCATTTGCCATCCCAGGGAATCGGCCAGGGTCTCGCCCGGTACGGTGAGCGGATGGCGGAACGGAGACTCCACATCCAGTGACCGTATATGAATGCGTTCTGTATTCCATTCGATAGCAATTTCGCCCTCGTCCGTGGTGATGCTTCCGTCGGAACCCAATCGTTCCAGCGTGCTCATTTGCGCAAATGTCAATTCGGCCCCTAACGAGCGAACCGCAAGCTTGATCGCCCGCTTGAAGAGAATCGCGGGCAGTGACTCCAGTCGCGGTCGGTGAAATGCCACTTCAACCGAACTAGAAAGGAAGCCGAGACTGTCGTTAAGAGGCATTTCGGATTGTTCGAGTGCAGCGGCGGCCATTCCGTCCAAAAACTTCGTTTCCTCGGCCGCAATCTTTCCCAGCTTTAAGAGATTCGCACGGGCTCCCGGATGTGACTTCTCCAGCTCCGGCAATACCAATCGGCGCAACCGCACGCGCGAATTGCTCAGGTCTTCATTTGCCGGATCGTCGTGAAACCAGAGGCCGTTCGCTTCGCAGTAGGCGCGCGTCTCGGTCCGTGAGAACGGCAAGAGCGGCCTCACGATATTGTCGCGCTGCTCCGGAATTCCCGCGAGGCCTGCCAATCCAGCCCCGCGAATAGCCCGAAATAGGATAGTTTCAACCTGGTCATCTGCGGTATGAGCGGTAGCAATTAAGGAGCAGCTAAAGCCCGAGGCGGCTCGGTTGAGGAAATTGTAGCGAGCATTTCTCCCTGCTTCCTCCAGCCCGATCTTCGCTTGTTCCGCGATGAGGGGAACATCCGCCCGTCCCATCAAAAATGGTATGCCCAGAGACTCCGCATACGCTTCCGATAGATTAGCCTCTCGATCCGCCTCCACTCGCATTCCGTGGTGGAGATGAGCCGCCACCACGTCGCAGCCCAATTCAACGAGCAACGTTAACAGGCAAGTGCTATCGGCGCCACCGCTATAACCAACCAATATTCGATCGTCCGACCCAATCAGTTTAGCCGTTTCTAAGTGGTTTTGCAGCCTTTCTCGCACCGGGGTAAGGGTACTCTTTCGATGTCCACCAAGGTTCGAACGATTACTCCGAACCCCGCAGGCAAACCAATGGAAAGTCACCCTATCTAAGGGTCGCTCGTGAGTGCGGCCCGAAATAAATAGTTTCGTTCGAGGTCGTCATGAGAGTTGAAGAACAAGATCTAGTAGATCGTTTGCGTGCCTTTGCGCAAAACCCCGAAGCCGTGCATCTGATCGCCGGCATTGAGGATGTGCATCCGGAAGACATCGCCGACGGATTAATGCGCCTCGATGCCGATGATGCGCTCACCATCCTGCAAGCTCTCCACCCCGACGAAGCCGCGACCATTCTGGTAGAGCTGCCCAGCGAAACCGCCCGCGCCATCATCAACGAGCTTCCCGATACTACGGTCGCCCACTACCTCGACATCTTGCCGATGGACGATGCGGTCGATCTCCGCTCTCAGCTGGACCCCGAGCGATTCGAGGCGTTGCTCAATGTCATCCCCAGCGAAGATGCCGAAGAAATTCGCCGCCTCCTAAGCTATCCCGAAGGGTCCGCCGGTCAGATCATGACCGAAGACTACGTCGAAGTCGGTGCCGATTCCACCATGGCGGGTGTCTTGGACATCATTCGACAGACCTCGGACGAAGACTACGAGACGGTCAACTACATCTATGTATTGGGGCCAGATCGCCACCTTCTCGGCGTTCTCACTCTCCGCCGAGTAATCCGCGCAAACCCGCTCGCCTCCGCTCGCGAAGTGATGAATCCAGAGCCGTTGTCGGTTCCGGTTGAGATGCCAGAAGAGGAGGTCGCCCGAATCCTCGCTCGCTACGGCTTTTCCGCCATCCCCGTTCTGGACGTGAGGGGACGAATGGTCGGGATCGTCACTGCCGACGACGCCCACGAGGTTCTGGAAGAAGCGGAAACCGAAGACTTGCTAGCGATGAGCGGCGTCATCGGTGATGCCGAGGCTTATCTGTCGCTCAGTCCGCTCCAGCTTGTCCAACGCCGGCTTCCGTGGTTAGCGGTCCTCTTCGTCGCCGAGTTTTTCACCGGCTCGGTGTTGCGCCACTACGCCGGCGAAAGCGAAACTGGAAAAGGCCTTCTGGCGCAGTTGATGCTATTCGTGCCGTTGTTGATCGGCGCTGGCGGAAATGCGGGCAGTCAAGTCACCACCACCATCACCCGCGCGCTGGCGCTAGGCGAGGTCCGGGCGCGGGACTGGCTCCGCGTCATCCGTCGCGAACTGTTGGTCAGCACCATGATCGGCCTGCTGCTTGGATTAGTTGGATTTTGCCGTGCCTACCTGCCTTTTATCGGGTGGCAGCTGCCCATTTATCTCAGCCTTGTGGTCGGCTTCGCCCTGCCGGTCATCATCATCTGGGCCGCATGTGTTGGCTCCCTGCTTCCCATTGGCGCCAAGGCACTCAAGCAAGATCCCGCAGTGATGAGCGCTCCGTTCATCTCCACCCTCGTCGACGCCACCGGCCTGATCATTTACTTTGAGGTGGCAAAAATCATTCTCGCTTGGTACGGGCTCTCTTTCTGAGCCCCGGCGCTATTGCGCCGACACCGTGTCCAGATTCTCGACTTTCTGAAAGTCGGTCTGGGAAAGATAGTCGTGAAACCACGGGAGTGTTTCGTCAATCGACTCCACTTCCTTCCCATTTCCGCTTAGCGACACGATGAAAATCGAGTTTCCCAACACCCCGAAGGCGGATATGACTCGTTTGCCCTCTTTCTTGCGATCGATTAGTTGGTAGGAGCCGTTCTTAGCCTGGACTTTATCTGATTTCGATGCCGTCCACTGCTTCAGATTCTCGTGCGTTCGATCGATGTAGTACTGCGCGACCGAATCATTGTTTTCCTCCGGCGTCGGGTTGTATTCGGCGACAATTTGACTCTGCGCGCCGCGAAGCAAAAGCCCGTTCTTCGGGTTTCGGTAAAGGAAAAGCGTCTGCGGTCCGTGTGGAACCGCTTCCCAACCCACCGGTTCCGGGCGTACTAACTTATAGTTTGAGTTATCGCCTTGAACGTGCCGCAAGTACCATATTGATCCTCCGGCTCCCGCCACCAAAAGCAGACAAACAGAAATAGTCCCGAGATTCGGGCGAATAAAGGGCGTCCTCGCCATACCGCATTATACGAACATTTGACGCGACGCGGAGAAAGCCGCCAGAAAAACGAATCAGGAAGGTTAGACTCCCCGAACTGGGAAGGCCCCATAACCGGTGGAACGCGGTTGATAGGGTAGAAACTTGGCGTGCGAACGAAAATCGTAGTCGGCAACTGGAAGATGAATCTCCTGCGCCGCGATGGATTAGCCCTCACTCAAGCGCTGTTGCCGCTCGTGGAAACCACAACCAATGTCGAAATCGGACTCGCTCCGAACTACATCTCGATTCCCGCGATCGTCTCCGCGACCGACGGATCCAGAATCGGAGTTGCCGCGCAAAACGTGTTCTGGAAAGAGTCCGGTGCTTTCACGGGCTTCGTGAGCCCCGCATTCCTACTGGATGCCGGCGTTAAGTACGTCATCATCGGTCACAGCGAAACCCGTGGCCGCTTCGGAAAGCTGGAAGTCCCCGAATCTACCATCGGCTTCTTCGCCGAAACCGACGAGACCGTCAATCTGAAGATCAAGGCAATCCTGCCGCACGGTCTCGTTCCCATTCTCTGCGTCGGCGAAAACCTTGCCGAGCGTGAAGCCAACGACACCGACAACATCATCCGTGGTCAGCTGGATGGCGCACTTGCCGATCTCACCTCCGAAGACATCGCCACGCTCGTCGTCGCCTACGAACCGGTCTGGGCGATCGGCACCGGCAAGACCTGCGACACGCCGGAAGCCGAACGCGTATGCGCCATGATTCGCAGCCATTTGGCCGACCGTTTCGGTGCCGTTTCCGAATCCATCCGCATTCAGTACGGCGGCAGCGTCAAGGCAAGTAACGCCGCTGAGCTCTTCGCCCAGCCCAACATCGACGGTGGACTCGTCGGCGGCGCCTCCCTCAACGCGGAAGAATTCGCCGCCATCATCAAAGCGGCGGCATAACCGACATGTCAAACCTTCGCGGTCGGCCTTGGCTCCTCATACTGCTGGTGCCATTGTTACCACTGTGGAGGTGCATTTTCCTTGGCGAAACCATCGGCCCGTGGG